>JAYEFS010000219.1:0-3217 GCA_034658695.1 Methanobacteriota archaeon
AACGCAAAAGACGTGAAGACTGAGATTGACAACACCCTTCGCGTCTCTGCGCCTTTGCGCCCTTGCGTTAAATTGGAAAACAATAACGCAAAGGTGCAAAGACGCGATGGCGCAAAGAACAAAAGTCTCCGTGTGTATTTCACTGGAATTTTCGGTTGTGCCGTTGATCCACACAATATCGAGTATGCACAAATTTCGTGGTTTTTTTTCGTCTCAGATAAACACATACAAAAGTCTCAGAATTGCTGCAACCAGAAAGTGATAAAAAGTCTCACGATAATGATAGTCCGATTGCGAACCGGAATAGAGCTGTACGAGAGTGACTGAGACAGGATGACAACAAACGACTACGAATCATTGCGTGCGCGACTGGTCAGCTACCTGAGAAGACGGGTTGGAACCGATCAGATCAGTGAGGACGTTCTGCAGGCGATTGCGAGGGTACCCAGACACCTCTTCGTGCGCGAGAACGAGAGGAAATATGCTTATTGCGACCATCCGCTCTCAATCGGGCGCGGACAGACAATCTCCGCACCGCACATAGTCGGAATCATGTGCACGCTCCTGGATATCAGAAAAGGAAGTACGATCCTTGAGATCGGAGCCGGCTCGGGATATCATGCGGCGGTGCTCGCTGAACTTACGGGAAGGGATGGCAAGGTATATTCCATAGAACGGATCCCTGCAATCAGCGAATTCGCACAGCAGAACCTGTTGAACGCTGGATATGATAATGTCGCCGTAACCACGGGAGATGGTACGCTCGGTCTTCCGGAACACGCCCCATACGACGTAATCACGGTGGCATGCGCTGCTCCGGTCATTCCGCAGCCGTTGATCGACCAGTTGAAGCGTGGTGGCAGGATGACGATCCCGGTCGGGGAAGGCATGCAGGAACTGTATCTGGTTCACAAGAACGATGTCGTATCAAAGGAAAAGAGTGGAGGGGTCGTTTTCGTACCTCTGATCGGCAAATATGGCTTCTAACATGATTGAAAAACTAAATATCTCCGATGCCACGCGACCGATCCTCGATTGCGAGGCAGCGCGGGTTGTATCACACCACGACGCAGACGGAATCACCGCGGCAAGCATCCTCTGCCACGCCCTCTTCAGGCTCGGGAAGCGCTTTCAGGCGAGCATTATAAGCCAGCTCGATTGTGACGTCGTGGAGCGGCTGAACAGGGAACGAGGTGGTGGTAGTGATGGTAGTGGCGGTGCCGCTGATGGTGTGCCGCTCACAATCTTCTGCGACATGGGGGCAGGGCATGCGGACATAATATCCGAGATCGCAGGAGACGTCCTCGTAATCGACCACCACACTCCGGTCGGCAAGCTCTCGGGTCCACATGTAAACCCGCATCTGGTGGGAATCGACGGCGCATTCGAGCTCTCAGCGTCAGGCGCGGTCTATGCGGTTGCAAAAGGGCTCGCAAGCGAGAACATTGATCTCTGCGGGCTCGCAATAACAGGCGCAATCGGGGACAAACAGCTGATGATAGGTGCAAACGCCGACATCCTGAACGACGGTGTTCAAAACGGAATCATACATGTCAGAAAGGGGCTGCGAATCGGTGACGGCGAGATTGCCGATCTGCTTGAGCGAAACATCGAGATTTATCTCGATTTCACAGGCGACGCATCCAGAGTAAAGAGTTTTCTTGATGAAATCGATGTGAACGGCAGATTGAGCGAGCTTACCGAGCCGCAGCTCACGAGACTTGGAACAGCGCTCACGCTGAAGCTGTTGCGGAGGAGCAGCCCGGATGTGATCGATACGCTCGTTGGCGACGTCTATATGCTGCCCCGTGAGGTGATCTCCAACGTCGACGACTTTGTTTTCGCCCTGCATGCATGCGCGCGGCTGAATGAGATGGGGCTTGCAGTCTCGCTCTGCCTGCGGGACCCATCAGGTGTTTCCCATGCCACGCGGGCGGCTGTGGATTACCAGCACATGCTTGTTAAGGCTATGCGAGAAGCTGAGCCCGGAATCCTGCATGGAGACCACATCAAATACCTGCGCCTTCATGACGCCGAGGCAACAGGCATCATCGCAAGCACAGTCACGAGATTTCTGCATCCAAATCAGCCATGCATCGTGTTGAACGAGAGCGACGACCGGATCAAGATCTCTGGCAGAGGCACAAAGAGCCTGGTTGCACGCGGGCTCGATCTTGCAGAGGTGCTCAGGATCGCATCGGAATCAGCAGGCGGAAGAGGCGGCGGGCACAATATCGCCGCGGGAGCCGCAATCCCAAGGGATGCTGCGGATGCATTCATCTCGATTGCTGACTCAATCGTTGGCAAACAACTGAAAACGGATCGTGAGGCGGGAGGGAGCAGGAATGAGAATATGGATGAGGACGCGGATATGGATAGGAATGAAAAGGAGAGCGAGTCATGACGATACTATCAGAAATCGAGATCAATGAACTGATGAAGAACGATCCGCCGCTTGTTGAGGGGATGATTGATTCGGAGACCCAGATACAGGTGAACGGCTGCGAACTAACCATCGACCGGATCTTCGCGTTCGACGGAGCCGGCACGATCGCGTTCGACAATTCGGAGCGAGTGCTCCCTGATTCTGCCGAACTCGCATTCGACGACGACGGCTGGATCGATCTCCCTGCCGGCTGCTACAAGATCGTTTCCGGCGAGATCGTGCACATCCCAAAGGATGTGATCGCAATCGCACGACCGAGATCAAGCCTCCTGCGATGCGGGGCGAGCGTGGAGACTGCGGTCTGGGATTCAGGCTACGAGGGCAAGAGCGAGTGCCTGCTTCTGGTCGCAAACAAGGAAGGGTTCAGGCTGAAGCGGGGTGCGCGTGTCGTGCAACTGCTGTTTATGGGGCTTGCAAGCGAGACCGCGGGGTATTCCGGAGTGTACCAGGGATATCTGGCTTGATGGCAATTCCCCAATATTGCGTAGATATCCGCATATAAAAACACGAGATTACACAATATTTCACGAGATTAACACAGAAATCTTGTGAAGATGGCTTCGCAGACTGTGTAATCTTGTGGTTCCTACCGGCACTGTCTGAAAATCAAGTGAGTTATCACCGCGGAGAGGCGCAAGAGTTTTGAGACAATTTTCTAATTCTGACGGTTTCTGTGGTCGATGGCAGTAGCCCTCACGTGTGTAGTAATCGCGGGTGCCAACATCATACCTTTGCGTCTCCGCGCCTTTGCGTTAAACTATAAAATGATAA
>JAYEFS010000220.1:0-3183 GCA_034658695.1 Methanobacteriota archaeon
CGGTGCAAGAAAAACCAGTAGCAATCGGTTCAATCCAATTGGAAAGATGCTTTCGCTCCAGTACTAAAATGAAACAAAAATGGGACCAATTCAGTACGGGGTATACACATCCTTTCATCACCCTACCTCTGTCCTCTTCATATATGACCCTTATCGCATGTGCCCTATCCAATGATCGGTATGTGCCTATTCTACCGAAATTCTCTTCTGTGGTGAATTCTGGGTGCTTTATCGCATCTATAACCTGTCCGGCTGTGGGGGGAATCCATGCTCGTTTATGAGGGCGATTTTGAACGTTGCATGCCTGGTAAATCTGATCCGCATGATTGGGCAGGGTCGGTAGACCACTCACAACAGACCCTGGCTCAGCATGAACTCGGCGTTCAGAACCGATGCACCGGCAGCACCGCGGACCGTGTTGTGTCCCATCGCAATATACCTGATTCCTTCCCTGATACGTCCGACAGAGACACTCATACCGCCCCCTCTGTCCCGGTCCAGTCTTGGTTGCGGTCGGTCAGGCTCGTCGTGAACAATGATCACATGTTCGGGTTCGGTCGGTAGATCGAGTCTCGGATCGAAGTTCAGAAATGCGTCTCGAACCTCCGCGGGAGTTGGGTCGTCTGCCAGTTGGATCCAGACCGCCTCGGTGTGACCATCGAGAACAGGCACCCTGTGGCAGCTTGCACTGACGTCGAATGGCGCATTGACAATGGAACTGCCGTCGAATGTGCCGAGCAGTTTCTGCGCCTCGTTTTCGACCTTTTCCTCCTCCCCGCCGATGTATGGGACAACGTTGTCAAGAATCGCCATCGATGAGACGCCGTCATATCCCGCTCCGGAGACTGCCTGCATCGTTGCAACCTTCACATCCTCAATTCCGAACTGAACGAGTGGCTTCAAGGAAACCGCGAGCATAATTACCGAGCAGTTCGGGTTGGTCACGATTGCACCATCCCAGTTTCGCTTCTCTCGCTGGATATCGAGCAGTTCGAGATGATCCGAATTGACCTCTGGGATTATCAACGGCACATCCGGCTCCTGTCTGAATGCCGATGCATTGCTTGCGACAGTCACGCCTGCGCGGGCAAATGCTGGTTCAACGGTCTGCGCAACATCGGCGGGAAGCGCTGAGAAGACTATGTCCGCTTCCACCTCTTCCGGTTTCATGGAGATCACGGTCTCTTTTCCAATATCGTCAGGAAGTGCGGATGCGAGCCTCCAGTTGGCAGCACGTGCGTACGGTTTACCAGCGCTCCGCTCCGATGCGGCAAGCGCTGTCAGCTCAAAGTACGGGTGGTCTGCAAGTGCCTCGATGAACCGCTGTCCGACTGCGCCGGTTGCTCCAAGTACTCCAACATTTACTGTTTCCATAATATCCTCCCACAAATGAAATGTTAACAAAAAAAAAATAAAAAAAGGGATGGATCGATCTGATCAATCCATCGTTATTGCTTCTGCAGGACAGGCTTCCACGCAGGTGCCGCATTCAGTACATTCGTCCTGATCGATCACTGCAATGTCGTTATCGTTCAGAGAGATTGCTTCTGCTGGGCATTCATCCACGCAGGTTCCGCATCCCGTACATTCCTCTTCGTTTACCGTTACTGTCATGTTTATCTCCTATTATTGTGTCTATACAATCGCTCAAGAGCGACTGGTATAATGCTACAGGAATATCAAATCGATACTGCAATAAATAGTTTGCGCTTGGATATCCTAAACTTGGACATCCTCACATCCTGATGCGCCGCTACATATCCTCAAAATCAACGTCCAGAACAGGGAGTCTTCTCCGCGCTCCATTGGCGGTATAACATCTCCAGCTCTCCCAGTCGTATGGAAACCCGGCGATGATGTGGCAGTTTCCGGTCCGCGCAAACAATGCCAGATCGTGGCGTGATGGTCTGACATTCGGTGTCGGGTGGCTGTGCACAGAGCCTGCAATCGAGATTGTTGGCATCATGAATAGGTGCATCACCGCGCTCACCTCGGATGACTCGGTTCCGGGGAGCACAACGACCTCGGTTATGATCCCGTTCTCTGCGCGCAGCAGCCCGGCAAATTCATTGGGTGCTGTGGATTTGCTCACCTCAAGTATGAATGCGAGGGTGTCGCGTGCAACCCCCCTAATCTCCTTTATTGACATCTCTACGGACCCGTCGGGATTCGAACCCGAGACGTCCGGCTTAGAAGGCCGGCGCTATATCCTGGCTAAGCCACGGGCCCCTTGCCATGGATATGTACATGAATCGGTGCCGGTCTTAATTAAACCTGTCACTCACCACCCAATATCACCACTCATTACATCATTCACTTTCACCCGGCACTTTGCACAGATTTATGCCAGTCCGGCAACCATCTATCTACATGCTCTACACAGTGCATGAACTGACGCGGCAGATCAAGCATAAGATTCAGGACGATCCCGCACTCTCCGGAATCTCTGTTCGGGGCGAGATCTCCAATTTCACGCATCACACGTCAGGACACATGTATTTCACTCTGAAAGACGAGCATAGCCAGTTGAACTGTGTCATGTTCCGTAGTGCGAATGCGCAACTGAAGTTCAGACCGGAGCGCGGACTCGGTGTGATCTGCAACGGCGATATCACGGTGTATGAGGTCAGGGGCATGTATCAGATGATGGTTCGGGGTATGCAGCCGGACGGCGTCGGCGCGCTCTATCAGGCATTCGAGCAACTGAAAAAGGAGTTAGCCGGGAGGGGATTCTTTGACGAGAGTCGAAAGAAGCCGCTGCCTGTGTTTCCGAAGACTATCGGGATTGTCACATCCCCGACAGGCGCTGTTCTGCATGATATACTGAACGTCATCAGACGGAGGTTTCCTGCCGTGAGAATCGTGCTTGCACCGACACGGGTGCAGGGCGAGGGTGCGGCAGCAGAGATTGCGCATGCGATACAGCAGATGAATCAGTTAGCCCTCGCAGAGCCAATCGATGTTGTGATCGTTGCGAGAGGTGGCGGCTCGATTGAGGAACTCTGGGCATTCAATGAGCCGGAGGTCGCCAGGGCGGTCTCCGAATCGAGAATTCCAATCGTCTCTGCTGTCGGGCACGAGACTGATGTCACGATCTGCGATTTTGTCGCTGATCTGCGTGCACCGACGCCGTCAGCGGCTGCTGAGATCGTGGTTCATGATCAGGAGCAGATCCGGCAACAG
>JAYEFS010000221.1:0-3182 GCA_034658695.1 Methanobacteriota archaeon
TCCCACGGTCGGCTGATCAGTTGCGATTGCGATATCGCCAGCCCAGATGATTCTGTGATACACCGCCTCCACGTTGGCGTCATTGATGAACCGGGCATTTGGGTACTTCTGCTGCAAACGTTCCAGCGACTCCTTGGTTACGACCTTCATCGCAGGGACCCTCACGATGTTGCCCCATGGGTCAACCGGACCTGGAACGCCGATGTAGATATCCTCCATCTCCCGTTCCTGGATTCCGACCGCCAGAGCCGCCTCCGCGAGGCAATAATCAAGCAGTTCCTCAAGCGGCATCTCCTCTCCGATTGCAACCTCCTTCCGGTACACGACGTTGCCGCTCTCAAGAGCAACCGTCTTGATGTCGGTTCCTGTAACAACCAGCCCCAGCGCAGCCCCCTGATCATATCTTCCTGACCTGACCTGCCCGATTCTGACCCCCTCTTGCTCGAGTCTCCCTTTTCGCCACCGTATCGGTCTGCCAAAGTTCGCATCAAGAAGTGTGATAAAAAACTCCTTCTCAAAGTATCTTCTCACATCGATTGAGAGTCTGTCAATGTTAATGCCACCAACAACAACGCCTGTCCCGGTGCTTGCCCTGGTATCAGTGCCGGTGCTGGCTTCTATCCCGATCTGCTTTATTCCGAGAGTCTCCCCTCTGATATTCAGGCAGACCGCCATATACTCAACCAGTCTGCTGTACCGCTCTGTTCCGGGATCGAATATGGCACGAGGGAGCGTTAGAACCTCGTTTACCACCTTTCCGTTGCCCTCCTCCATCCACAGTGTCAGATACACGGGATCGCTTCTGCTTCCGCGTGCAATCTCTTTCAGATCCTCTCTGAACGTCCTGTGCCGGCTCTGCAGATCAGTTCCGGTATGCTCCAGCAGATCGTCTATTTTCCGAACCACATCTGCATTCACATCCACACTGTACGAACTGGAAACCATCAATAGTAATATGTGAAGGTTTTGTATCTAAAGTTTTGGGATGCTGGTCTATGGCTACAAGCGCCGAGACTAATGTACCCCATATTTACCAAAATACTCATCGAACGCCGCTTTTATCCGATCGTCCACGTACACAGACCCGTTGACAGTCCTGTTCAGCAGATACTCGAATATCTCAGTTATCCGGAGTATCGGGTACACCACCATCCCGGAGTTCGCAAGGATCTCGGTGGTGCTCGCGCCTGCCTCGTCAATCTCCTCTCGATCGACCGCAATCAGGATGCCTTCCGGACGCACGTCTCTATAACCAGTCAGTTTCTCCCAGTTGTCGATCTTTGTCTTCCCGGTCACAACCACATCATCAACCATCAGAACAGAATCCCCGTCCAAAATCTTGCCCACGATGTTCTGATCTGCAGGGTCTCCGTATCGCTTCGCTTCCTTCCGATCATAGCCCCAGCGGACATCTATTTCGTGTGTGCTCCAGAGTTTCTCTGCGATCAGTGCCGAGAGCGGAATTCCTTTGTACGCGGGACCCTGGATGTAATCGAAACCGGTTCCGACCGCGCCATTCACAATCTCTGCGACATAAGCCTCCGTTGTCCTCGATGCCCTTCTGCCGCTGTTAATCGCTGTTGCGATGTTCACGAAGTATGGTGAGATCCTCCCGCTCTTCAATTTGAACTCTCCGAATTTTATTGCACCCGACTCGAGCAGGTGCGCCAAAAAATCCTTCTGGTGCTGTTTCACTGCTAAACACCCCCCAATCGGGAGATTGCCTGCCTGTATATTCGCTCTGCTGACCCTTTTGGATCTTCTGACTGGTAGATCGCCCGCCCGACAACCTCGTAGTCGGACCCATTGATGATCGCATCACCCGGCTCTGCGCCCTGCGCGTGAATGCCAGGGGATATGATGTAAGTCTCACTATCGCCATCGTAACCACTATTGAGCAGCTCCGAGAGTGCGCTCACCCGCTCAGGACGCGTGGCAGGCAGAACAACCCCATCGACGCCGATCTCTGATGTTTTCCTGATGAGCTTCTCTGATACGTTCTCGAGGTATTCAACAGAACCCGGGTGCGTCATCTCAATCACCGTTATCACATCGCCCATGCCCAGATTTACGACCTCGCGCACCACATCCGCACCAACGAACGCATGCATGATTATGGCATCCGCGCCCGCATCATACGCAATCTCCGCGATCTTTGCGCTGATGTAAGGGATATCCGCAATCTTTCCGTCGTAGACGATCGGAATGTCTGTAGCATCCCTGACTTTTGAGATTACCTCCTTCCCGGTCTGCATCTCGAGCGGTCTCCCAATCTTGATTGCGAAATTGCCGTCCGCAGCACTCAGTTCCTCTGCCAGCCGGATTGCGGAGGGCACATCCTCCATATCGAATGCCACCATGATCCCTGGTCTCTTTTCTATTCTGCTCGTCTCAATCACGTCCTTGGGTCTCTTGATATTTTTTATCCAACTTTATTGTTTCTGATTCATCGATTCTCGATTCTCAAGTCTCACAAGTCCAGCACTCTCAACTTTAACTCTCACTTTTTGCTTCAACTTGATGGTATGTGTTTAGTTGAGGTGAAAAAACCACGAGATTCACGAGATTAACACAAGAAGATGGTGGCTACATAAGATACGGGTTGGATTTGCATGTATATCTCGTCCCTCCTCTGGTTCTCGTGGAAATCGGTGTAATCTTGGGTTAGCTAAACCCTAAAACACGCATCTCAAGTCCAGCGCTCCCAACTCTCAACTCTCAATTCCAACTCTCACTTTTTGCTTTAACTTGATAAAGTTATATAATATATATAGAATTCTTATATTTAGAATTAAACTACTAACATAAATAGATTAAATAATTTATGATAAAATTCTACAATATCATCTTTTATGAACTATTCAAAAAGTTGGATGGAACTGCTATTTTGACTAAAAATATTTTTATAATTCTCTGTTGAAAAATAATCGAGCCAACTCAATCGTTCCATAGACTATAGGAATACGTAGTTTCCTGCCGAGAACATAGGGGGTAAACGCATAACAAACAGGGGGATCCGCATACCTAATACATAGAATCGATAGCAGTAGGGGGTGTTGTCTCCGCAAGCGGTTTCTGCTGCAGGAAGGGGGGCTGTTTGCGGCGGTATTTTGATGGGGAACGATTAAATATAAGTTGTTAGTTTAATGTTATAGTATCTGTGATATTTAAAATAGAGATAT
>JAYEFS010000222.1:0-13131 GCA_034658695.1 Methanobacteriota archaeon
TCTCGTTCCTCTGATATAACGCAAGGTCGCAAAGTCGCAGAGACGCAAAGTTGAGAGAGATGCGCCCGCGTTTTTTGCATACGCGAGGGAGCTACCGTTAGCGACCACAGAAAACGTCAGAACCAGGGATTTTAGATGGACAAAGAAAAAATTATAAAGATAATCAGAGATGAAGTTTCAAAGGAATTTGGAGCAGAAAGGATCAAGGATATCGAATATTTCGGACCTTGCGAAGAGGAGGATCTCGATGTGCTCGTTTATGTTGAGGGGATCGATGAGCGTAAGGATTGGACGTAGGCATGCGGCTGTCTGATAAGTTCTATGAGGTGGATCTCGATGTTCCGATTACCATAATGGGGGTGAAGGGGGGTGTGGGCGCAGGGGGTGGCGGCATGACTTGCCTGCTGCTAGTGGCTGCGGCGCTCGTGGCGATGGTTGTGTATGTGCACGGAGACGGGCAGGTCGATCCCTCGACGCTCTAACGATCCTGCTTGCTGACTGCGGTTGGCACAATCGAGCCGTGACGGAGGATCTCCTTGGATGGCTTTCTTCTGGCAATCTATGCCACCAAAGCGAAAGCTCCTGCGCAAAAACACACGTTTGACACACGCTCACACCAGGAGCTGTATATACTTGGAGTTGAAGTACGACCCCGGTGTTGTGAGTTCCAGTATCACAAGCGATCCGGCTTCGGGTCTGATCTGCAGGTCTATAGATGTTCTGGTTGCAAGCCCTGCGTACGAGGGGTCCGGGTACGCCCCACTAAACTTGAAGACCTTTCGCAGGTCCACGGTCACTTCCATCACATCTCCGGTTCGCAGCGCCGGCTGGGTCTCATCGAATGAGCTGTCATCCCGAATCCGTATTGGGCTGATCGAAAAATACTCCGACGTCGCAGTGTTGTTTGCAACATAGACACCTTCCCGCTTCACCAGATGGTAATTAACATCTGCGGTATGTGTCGCATCTGATATGTACACGATCAATTGCGAGAGATCGATGTCCTCGCTTCCCGGACCAAGTGACATCGTGAGATGGAGTTTGGAGATGTAGTCATAGTCATAATTGTCCTGCTGCACGGTTATGTTGATAGAATCTGCCCCGGAATTCACTTCGTATGTTCCGGGTTTTGCAAAATAGCACTCATACACAGTCCCTGCGGCAACCGAGCGACTTGTATTGGTAAACCCATCTGCATCGCTGCTGTTGATTGATATATTGGATGCGTTGCCGCACGGGTTCTCAATCTCGACGTAACCGCCGATAGGGGAGGTATAGCTAAGTTCTGTTAAGTTTGTGCCGTCATCCTTCCGGAGGTTTCCGCTGTCGTTCAGGTTCAGCGAGACATAATAATCCCGCTCCCCGATGATCCGGTCGACACGGAGGTTTGAGGCGACCTCTCTTGTCGTCTCCTGACCGGTCTGAGATGCCTTCTGCTGGAGTACCCCTGACGTCTTGATGAGGAGCGCTGATGCGACCGCAGCAACGAGTACCATTGATATGAATATAATCAACGTGCCTATACCAACCTGCGCTGAGTTATCCTGACGGATATACTGGTTCGCTTTCATACCTCATCCCAATAGTATAATCAGCACCCATAGTATAAAAACGTCATGCTATTGATCAATCATATTATTTTTCACACGCGCCCCACGTGGTATAATTTTGTCGTGCCATATCCGAACACCAGAAAGAATCGCATCATCCTGAACAACCGATCTTGAACCGAGTACAGTCCCGGTCTCAAGCGAACAGTTTTCGCAAACCTGCGAACCGTTATCGAGAATGGACGAGAAGATGAGCGAACCCGCACCCACGCGGACATCGTCGAATATGTAGGAGGTTAAGATGTGTGCACCGTCCTCGATTACACAATTGGATCCAATCGTCGTGTGCGGACCGATCAGGACTTCATCGCCTACCCTCGTGTTCTCGCCGATCATTACAGGTCCGACGATCATGGACGAGCCGATCACCGTGTCCTTGCCAATCGCAACAGGATCCTTAATCCGTGCGCCTGCACCGGCTGATCCGTATTTGTTTGTGGGCGTACCAGCACCAGCACCACCAGTCATGCCATCGAGTTTCCATTTGCATGCGGTCCGGTACATCGCGTGGTTGCCGATGTCGGTCCAGTTGCCCTGCACAAGAAAACCATCGATCTTCTCTCCTGCGTCAAGCAGAGCAGGAAATACGTCCTTTGCGAAGTCGTACATCACGCCATCGGGAATCCAGTCCAGAATCTCCGGATTGCAGACATAGACTCCGGTATTTATGAGGTTACTGAACGCTTCACCCGGTCCTGGCTTTTCAAGGAACCTGTGTATCCGGTTTCTTGCATCCATGTCGCACACACCGTATTCGGAAGGATCATCGATGCATATCAATCCGATCGTGACCATCGCGTCGTTCTGCTTGTGGAACCGGTATATCTCGTCCAACCGCAGATTGAGGACATGATCACCGCCAACGACCATGAAGACATCGTCTTCGATCTGTGCCCCGGCATTCTTGACGCCTCCTGCGGTTCCGAGTGCGGATTCTTCGTACACGCAGGTGACATCAACGCCTTCGATTTTATTGACCGCATCCTCGATCATCTCGGCAAGATAACCGAGCGTCAACACGATCTCTTTAAACCCCTCTGCCTTCAGCTGCTCGATCAGATGCGTGACTGATGGCTTGTTCAGAAGCGGTATCATCGGCTTAGGTCGCTCAAGAGTTAACGGACGCAGCCTCGTACCTAATCCTCCACACATTACACATACTTTCATGGTTACTCCGTTTCGTTAGAATCCCCTGGTTTATTCTTATACGTCTCGTAGAACTTTACACTCTCGATTTCCGTCCACTTGAGGATTTCGTGTGCCATCCTCTGTTTCGAGAGCAGCCAGGACTCGTTCAGCCACAGGTCGCTCGGAGCCTGGATTGAAACATAGTCATCGACGATATCCACATCAAAGTCCATTCTGAAGTATGATTTCAGCAGGGATTTGATCTTTTGAGTATCGTCATCGATCACATCCTCTATCGTGTAGTCAAAAGTCAGGGGTTTGCCAGCCATCGGGGAATTGAAGTCAACTCGCACCCTGCGCCCGATTGTCATTACAACCGTGCCCTGCTGTCCGTTGACCATCGCTCGCATCCCCTTCACCGGCTTTTCATCGAAACTGGATACCGGGTACATCTTTACAAGCTCTGTCTTGTGTTCGCCGTAGCCTTTCTCTGGTGGAACCTCGACTGTTCCGTGGTAGCCAGCTTCCTTTCCGACAAAATCCTCGTCCAGACCATCCACGACATGCCCTGCACCAACGATTATGACGTATGATTTGTACCTGATGTTCTCATCATGTATCTCGTGCTCTTTTGCGACCTCTTCTTCTGTGGTGTCAAAGACTGTACCGTCATCGGATCGTCCGGTATAGTTTATCCGGATAACATCTCCTTGTTCTATAGTCAATTTATCATCTCACTTGTATAATTCAACCTGCATAACTTAACCTATATAATCTCACATCTCGCGCATGTATATATCCATCTCATCCGACAAGCCCGTATTTCCGGACGTTCGCATCAGCAATCTCCTGAATCTTCGCGATCTCATCCTTTCCACTATCTTTTGTGAAGAGGTGCTTGAACCGCCTCTGCACACGAAGATAATCCTCAACAGGTTTCTGCTTGATCTTGTGCACCTTCCCGAGCTCTCCATTCACAATCTCGAAGACCGGGTAGAGTGCAGTCTGGACCGCGAGTCTTCCGACCTCAATTGTCTCTGCGCTCTCAAAGTACCAGCCGGTGCAGCACGGCGCATGAATCTGGATATATGCGGGACCCTTTGTTTCGGTCGCGGTCTTGACCTTGTTGATCACATCCTTTGGGTATGCGATTGAGGCGGTCGCAACATACGGCGAGCCGTGCGCCACAAGGATTGCGGGCATGTCCTTCTTCGGAAGGGGATTTCCGAAGGACGCATCGCCTGTCGGGGATGTTGTGGTCGCCGCGTCGTACGGCGTTGCGCTACTGCGCTGGATTCCCGTATTCATGTACGCCTCGTTGTCGTAGCAGATGTATGTGATGTCGTGCCCTCGCTCGAATGCGCCCGAGATGCTGCGCATCCCGATGTCAAAGGTTGCGCCATCGCCTGCGATGACTATCACATTCGTGTCGCCCTTCCCGAGGGAATCGAGCGCTGTCTTGATTCCTGATGCGACCGCTGCCGGGTTCTCAAAGAGCGAGTGGATGTACGGAACCTGCCACGCCGATTCCGGGTACGGAGTCGTGAAGACCTCGAGGCAGCCGGTGGGACCGCATACGATGCTGTCTCTGCCAGCACCCTCGAGTATGAACTTCGCTGCAAGCGCGGGTCCGCAGCCTGCACAGCCGCGGTGCCCCGGGGCTAATAGGCTTTCTGTTATCATCTGTGATACCTCTCATGTGAAGAATACTGTTACATTTTCGGAACGGTATATATGTGTACCCCCTGGCTCCGAAACCGCCATCACAGCATAAATCACTGCCTCTTCCCCCATAGGATATCCTTTCGCGTCCCAGATCCTGATATCTTCCAGTTGCCAGTTGCCATCATCGTCTGAATACCCGACATTGAAACGAAGACGATCCCCCTCCTCTTCTGTGCATACATGAATCCTGATCTCTGCACCGGGTTCCCCGCCATGTCCCTTTACATCGATGAGACGGGGAATAGAACTACTATCGGACGGAGAGGTGATCTCAAACTCGGGGGTTGAGACCGGTGTGGGTGTGGGTGTTGGCGTTAGCTGTGATGTTGGTTGAACAGTCCCAGCCGGAGATGGTGTCACCTTCGGAACCGGTATCTCCGGGTCAAGTGGATTCTCGTCCAGTGGATCCCAGTATCCATCGGAATCGGTGTCTTTATTCTCCGAATCTGTTCCGGCTTTCAATTCCTGTTCGTCGCTCCAGCCGTCGCCATCACTATCGACCTTGGCTACATCTTGTTGCACACATCCTGACACTAGCAGCAGTGATGCGATCATCGCAATTACTACAATATGTTTTAATCTCATGATTGCCTCCAATTGTTTTGATATTACTTATCTATGTCACGGGTAAGGTAATAATGACTTTCGCTGGAGATAAAACACGACCACACAAACCATGGCAGAAAAAATCCTGTCAGACAAGACCGGAAACAAAGTCCTACCGAACGATATGATCACTGTTCCCGTAAATCTCGCATTTGCACACGACGGCACGCTCCCGCTCGCAATCGAGCTCATGGAGGGGGGACTTGGGACGCGAACCGTCCACGATTCCAATAAGGTGATCGCCATCTGTGATCACGCATCGCCGTCTCCGAGCGAGCAGGTCTCAAACGTCCAGATCATGATGCGAACGTTCGCACGCGAGAACGGGATAGACTGCTATGAGAACGGCGATGGTGTCTGCCACCAGATCGTTCTCGAGAAACACGCAGCCCCGTACAAAGTCATAATCGGTGCGGATAGTCACACATGCACGCATGGCGCGCTCGGTGCGTTTGCAACAGGCATGGGCTCAACAGACATGGCAGCGATCATGGCTTACGGAAAGACGTGGCTAAAGGTGCCACCGAGCTACAGAATCGAAATTACAGGGGAATTGCCGGATAATGTCTATTCCAAGGACGCTTTCCTATATCTATGCGGCAAGATAACAGCTGACGGCGCAACATACATGTCAATGGAGTTTCTCGGGAGTGCTGTTTCTGAGATGAGCGTTGAGTCGAGGGCGGTTATGAGTAACATGGCGATTGAAGCAGGCGGCAAATGCGGACTATGCGCCGCTGACGAGAAGACTCGTGAATTCCTTGCGCGTTACGGCAGATCGGATGAGTATGCGCCGCTTTCGCCCGACGATGGCGCGGATTATGCGTCAGAGATCGTGATTGCCGCAGACGACATCGAGCCGCAGATCGCTGCTCCGCATCGCGTGGACAACGTGGGTCCTGTTGGTTCCTACACCGGGCTCCCGCTGGATCAGGTCTGCATCGGTTCGTGCACCAACGGCAGAATCGAGGATCTGCGGATTGCGGCACGCGTGCTCAAGGGCAATAGAGCTGCGGAGGGGACGAGACTCGTCGTTTACCCTGCGAGCAGAAGCGTGCTTCTGCAGGCAATCGCAGAGGACGTCATAACAACGCTCGTTGAGGCCGGGGCTGCGGTCTGTGCGCCCGGATGCGGTTTCTGCATCGGACGAACGGTTGCGCTCGGCGATGGCGAGAAGGTGTTATCCACGCAGAACCGGAACTTCAAGGGCAGGATGGGAAACAACAATGCGGAGATCTATCTGTCGTCGGTTGAGACTGCTGCGGTGAGCGCGATCACCGGAGAGATCACGGATCCGCGTGAGGCAAGCATCTAATAGTTCTACCTGGCGCGGACAGAGAGGACTGAATAGGTGAGATATATCCGATCAGATGGTGTTAAACCTGGATGTAGCTGGAATACGTGTGTATCTGGAGCGATATCCATTGAAAAAGTGCAGAAGTCATGGAAAGGGAATTTACGATACTGAGACAAAGATTGGATGCAAAAAAGTACCTGATATATCTTCAGGTAATTACTCCGAGGCTTGGAGATGCGACCAAAGAACTTCGGGAGGTGACCGAGGGAATCAGTCTGCAGGATGTTTTTGATGGCGCAAAGAGTGTGGAGCGAAGGATTGCGGGACAAGATCGGTGGTGTGTAACACAGATTGCCAAAAAGCAACATCGGTAAACGTTCCAAGCGCTTCAGCAGATTGCTTGCGCACGCCATTTCAATTTTTTAGAGACAGACACTCTTAATACAACTCCACAAGCATCTTCCTTCTCGATAGCGGCGTTATAATCGCATTACCTTTCTTTGTGATCTCCATTACCCTGAGAACATCTTTTGGAAAGTACATCCCGAGTTTTCCTGCGCCAACCGTCGATATCCCGCACTCGTATCCGCCAGCGGGTTTGTTTCCGGTGTGTTCATCGATGATCTTCGACGAATCGGAGTCGAATGCAAAATCCCCACATTTCGAGCATCGAAGCCCTGTCAGATTCGGAATCACGATTCGTTCGCCAGTCAAAACCACTTCAAATACGAGATTATCCGCAAAACTCACTGACCGGGAGCCGCATACCGGGCAGGTTGCATCAACGATATTCTCCATGGGTGATCCGCGTCTGCCTGCGCGTCTTTTTGCGATTTCGATATTCGTGTCCTCCACCATTTCGGTTGTTATGGTTGGGATATCAGCCACTTTCAGCATATCTTTGTTCTTTGGGTTCATATTTTTTCGTTTTTGCATCAGTCCTCATCAAATGCTGTTATTACCCTAACAAAACTACCGGCGTCAGTTTCATCAACTTCGAATACGATGCGGATAAGTCTTGGCGGGTAATTCATTTGAGACCATGATAAATATCGTCCGTCTATTTCTCGATCCGGTTTGTACGATCCATATATAAGTCCGTTTATGATATCACTCTCGGTGATATTCGGGTGGCGTGACCGGATGTGTTGCCATGAGATGACATATTTCTCGTTGTAAATTAATTCGCGTACCTGCTCTTTCAATTTGAGCATGTTGTCGTAACTCTTTTTTTATACTCACTTATACACATCCATCTATTTTTGTGTTTGACCCCCAATTGCCGCATCCTCCTATGTTTCTCTGCAATGTACTCCTTACGTACATTGTACTTTGAATTGACGTACGTACTATATAAATATTCGCATCAGACATCCATAATTGTTGGTGCAGGGATCGCATGCATGATCGCACCCGGTTCCGCATGGATATCTCATCGAGATGATATCAACATCCGGTTACCGCTTGTTGAATTTTTCTGATGAAACTGCTCGACGTGGGGCTGACTTGAGAATACAAAGCGGAAAAACCAGGGGGGAAACTTTTAGGACGTCTTCGGGAATTATATACTTAATCCTAAAATACCCCGCAATCCGCGCGGGGCACCGCTGCCGGGACTGGAGCCAGAACATGTCAGGAAACACATTCGGAACGATATTTCGCGTAACAACATGGGGCGAGAGCCATGGGACCGCGGTCGGCGTCGTGATCGACGGCTGCCCGCCAGGAATGCCGCTATGCGAGGATGAGGTTCAGAAGGAACTCGACCGCCGCCGCCCCGGTCAGAGCGACATCTCAACGCCCCGTAAGGAGGCTGACCGCGTCGCAATCCTCTCAGGCGTCTTCGAGGGGAGAACGACCGGAACACCCATATCGATGATTGTCCGGAACAGAGATGTCGATTCATTGCCATACGAAAAACTCAGGCACACGCCGCGCCCGGGGCACGCAGACTATCCGTATGATGCCAAGTACGGGACCAGGGATCACCGCGGCGGCGGGCGTGCGTCCGCAAGAGAGACGATCGGGAGGGTCGCCGCCGGTGCAATTGCAAGGAAGGTGCTTGCAGAGCACGGAATCGATGTGTTTGCGCATGTAATTGCGCTCGGCGGAGTGCGAGCGCGTGAAAGTGAGATTACGCCATCCTTGGTCAAGAAAAACATCGAAAGAACGCCGGTGCGGTGTGCCGATCTGAATGCCGCTGAACAGATGATCGAACTGATACGGAGTGTGCGTGAGCAGGGGGACAGTCTCGGTGGCATAGTCGAGATCGTGGCAATTGGTGCCACCGCCGGCATCGGTGAGCCGGTCTTTGACAAGCTGGACGCAGATCTTGCAAAAGCCCTGATGGGCATAGGCGCGGTGAAAGGTGTTGAGATCGGGGCTGGTTTTCGGTGCGCGGGGATGAAAGGGAGCGAGATGAACGATGCATTCGGGATCTCCCCCAACGGAGACGGGGTCGTGGTTTCGGAGACGAACAATGCCGGTGGCATTCTTGGCGGGCTATCAACAGGCGCACCGATCGTCTGCAGAATCGCAGTGAAACCAACACCATCCATCTCTCTGCCGCAAAAGACCGTTGATCTACGTACGATGCAGGAGACCAAGATTACGATAAAAGGGAGGCACGATCCTGCAATTCCTCCTCGAATCGTTCCTGTTGCCGAGGCAATGGTTACAATCGTGCTCGCGGATCATCTGCTGCGAAACACAGCTTTGAAACCACACACCAAAACTTTATAACCGGATGGCACAACACATAGCTCACCCAGTTGGGCTCGTAGCTCAGTCAGGCAGAGCGGTGGGCTCTTAACCCATTCGCCAAGGGTTCAAATCCCTTCGGGCCCGTTTAAGACCAAGGTGGGACTATGGTGCTGATCACCCAATCCGCAGCAGCGGAACTAAAAACCATCATTGAGGCAGAAAGCCAGTCAAAGCAGACGAACTACGGTCTGCGAATATGTGTGTCGGGAATGGATGATCATGGCGTAAGATATGGTCTTGAACTGGACAAAATCAATGACGACGTGGATGTAGTAATTGATCTCGGCGAGATCAAGATGCTCATAGATCAGAAGATCGCGCCATCACTGCAGAACATTGTGATTGATTTTATGGAGACCTGCGATGAGCGCGGGTTTGTGATCAGCAACCCTGCTCTATGCTGTAGATGTGGATGAGTAATCGAAAATGGGGGGTAACCGTGCCACAATCATTTTGTCTCTGAGGCTCAACTCAATTTCGTCCTGACTCGCTGTTCACTTCATGACAAAGCGCGCCCACTGCCCGACAATCTTATAAACATACAGAATAACTCCATGGACACGGGTGAATCCCATGGTCAGTGTAAATAAATATGGATACCGGGCATTCAATGAAATGCTCGATAACGCAGAAGAACTGCATGTCGAAGTTTCAGAGTTGAAGAACGGCGCAACCGTTGTTGACGCCGGTGTGAAGGCAGCAGGCGGATACGGTGCTGGCATGTATCTCTCAAGGCTGTGCCTTGCGGATCTCGCAGATCTGCAGTACGTACCTTACCAGTTAAATGAGCACACTGTTGCCGGAATTCAGGTCGCAATCGATGATCCGGTCATCGCATGCATGGCATCACAGTATGCTGGCTGGAGAATCATCGTCGGGAAATACTTTGCTATGGGCTCAGGTCCTGCACGTGCGCTCTCGCTGGATCCGAAGGAACTCTACGAAGAGATTGGGTACAAAGATTCCTCAGACAAAGCGGTAATCGTACTCGAAGCAGGTGAACTCCCCTCCGAAGAGGTTGCAGACAAGATCGCTGAAAAATGCGGCGTCGATCCCAAAGAAGTGTACATTGCGGTTGCGCCAACATCATCGATCGCAGGGTCTGTGCAGATCTCCGCGAGAATCGTTGAAACCGGGATACACAAGATACACGATCTTGGATTTGATATCACATCGATCAAGCACGGGTTCGGCATAATTCCGATCTCTCCAATCGTTGGAGATGACACCAGATGTATGGGCTCAACCAACGACTGCATCATATACTGCGGCAAGACGTACTACACCGTCGATTATCCGGATATCGACGAACTCACAGACTATGTTAAGAGGGTGCCGTCGGAGACGTCCAGAGACTATGGAAAGCCGTTCTACGACACATTCAAGGCGGCTGGCTTTGACTTCTTCAAGGTCGATGGTGCGATGTTTGCACCTGCTGAGATTACAGTGAACGATCTTAATAGCAAGAAGACGATTACGAGCGGCACTGCCAATCCACATGTGTTGTTGCAGTCATTTGGACTTACAAAGGTGTAAAATCCCCAAATACCCCTGAAAATGGGGTCTTTCTTTTTTTGTAGCTGCGAATCGAATCGGAGGTAACAGGGCTGAACGAACATGTCATTCTTTTTCGTTTCACCATATCCCATGCACCCTTGTTGCAGGTATCAGCGGTTACTATTGTTACTTCCAAACGAGATGATTTCATTCCGTATGGGCATAATCGCAACTACCTGACAAATCACTCAATAAAAATCCTTAAATGGTATCAGTAACTACCGCAAAGTATGACTCCTATTGACACGGAATCCATGCTGCAGACTGCCATCAGGTTTCACGGACATCAGTGCCCGGGACTTGCGATGGGAGTACGCGTCTCTGAAGTGATGTTGAGAGAACTGGGTAAACCCGCAAAGGACGAGGAACTGGTCGCAATCGTCGAGAACAACTCCTGCGGCGTGGACGCGATCCAGGCATTAACCGGGTGTACATTTGCCAAAGGGAACCTGATCTTCAAGGATTTTGGTAAATTCGTTTACACGTTTGTGAACCGCGAAAACCAGAGGTC
This sequence comes from Methanobacteriota archaeon, assembly GCA_034658695.1. Classification (GTDB taxonomy): domain Archaea; phylum Halobacteriota; class Methanosarcinia; order Methanosarcinales; family Methanogasteraceae; genus Methanogaster_C. Next base: position 11,198 of record JAYEFS010000222.1, read on the forward strand.
GTTGAGGATCTCTATCAAAAATGAGGCGGTTATAACAAACCCCCATCACACGGACCTCTTTGCCAAAGTCGCGGAGAAAAGGGCAACCCCGGATGAGATGGACGAGTTTAAGCGGTTGCACATCGAAAAAAGCAATGCGATACTAAATCTCCCTGAAGCGGATCTTCTGACCATAGAGGAGGTCACCCCGGAACCGCTACCGATGGCGCATATCCACGAATCGATATGCTGCGATAGATGCAGCGAACCTGTGATGGAATCACGAATCAGACTGCTGCGCGGTGGGCAGTACTGCATCCCGTGTTTTGAGGAGTTGATGAAATGAGGCGAGCACCGATTGCAGCCTTGATCAAATCCCCAATCGTCGTATAGCCACCTTGATCGCGTTGATCATCAGTATCCGCGCATTTACACCAGCAATCAGTGCTGCTGAGGAAAAAGAGGTCAGGATCGCAGATAAAGATGGTGATTGGGGGCATCCACCCCCGTATCTTGCTTATTCACGGGGACCAGGGTACTTAAGGACGCATTTCATCTTTGACACACTTGTATGTAGGAACGAGACCGCGGGTCCCACCTGTTACTCGTAAAAGACTGGGAATACTCTCTTAAAGAAGATGTTTACATCTTTAATCTATCAGAGAATGCGAAATGTCACGACGGAGAGCCGGTAACTGCTGATGATGTCGCCTTTACCATATCATACATGAAAGAGCACCCCTACGGCTGGACAGTTCTCGACAGCGTGGACCGGGCAGAAGCGACAGGTCCGCACACCGTTAAGATATATATGAGCAGCCCGTACGCGCCGTTTATGGAGGATGTCGGCGGTACGATGCCAATTCTGCCCAAACACATCTGGCAGAATGTCGCAAACCCGATGGACTTTGTGGATGATGCGGCATTCGTAGGGTCGGGTCCCTTCAAGTACGCCGATTTCAGCAAGGTGCACGGAACCTATAGGTACGTGGCATTCGATGAATACCATCTTGGAAGACCCATAATCGACCAGCTGATCTATGTAAAGGCAGGCGATACGCAGATGGCGCTGCAGAACGGTGAGGCGGATTTTGCTGACGTGAAACCCGATATGGCCGATGCCATGCGAGAGCGTGGGTTTGTCGTCATTGCGGGTCCGCATTACTGGAACAAGAAGCTGATGATCAATCACAACAAAGAGCCGCTTGATGATATCGTATTCAGGCAGGCTCTTTGCTATGCGATCAACCAGAGCGAGTTTGTGGATAAATCGCACAGAGGGCACGGAAAACCCGCAAGTTACGGACTGATCTCCTCAGAAAGTTTGTGGGCAAGCCCAAACGTCCCGGAATATCCGTACAATCTTGATAAAGCAAAGGAGATGATCTCAACGCTCGGCTACGAACTTGCAGATGGCGATGGCGTCTTCACAAAGGACGGTAAGCCCCTGCAACTCCAGGTGCTCGTATCGATGATCGGTGCCGGTGGACAGTCCACGCCGGACCGTGACGGGGAGCTCCTTAAAAACCAGCTCGAAAAAGCCGGTATACAGGTCGATCTGGTATCCCTTGATACAAAGGTGGCTGATACGAGGGTGATCAACTGGAACTTCGATCTTGTAGTCACAGGACATGGCGGCATCGGTGGCGATCCGAAGATATTGTATGAAAAGACGATTCAGACGCCGGGAGCCAAGACGAGTCCGAATACCGCACGATACAACAAGAGCGAGGAGTTAAACAGCCTCCTCGACGATCTGATGCATGAGATGGATCCTGAAAAGAGGCTTGCTGCGGTCTATGAGGCGCAGAACGTCTATGCGCGGGAACTTCCCGCAATCTCGCTCTATTACCCGACACAGTACTACGCGTACGATCCTGATGCCGGAGTCGAGTGGTTCTACACGACCGGGGGAATCGCCAAAGGAATCCCGATCCCGCAGAACAAGCTTGCCC
>JAYEFS010000223.1:0-3167 GCA_034658695.1 Methanobacteriota archaeon
AGGGTTTATTGTAGCTTCACGCAAGAAGCAATTATTTGGGTGGTTACATCGTAACCAACTAAAAATACTCTTTATTTTTTTCGAATAGATCCCAAGTTCACTTCAACGCGAGATACCAAAGAGCCATAATCTTTTCAGATATTTCGTTCAATTGCCGAGTAGAGCCCATAGCGCACAGCAATTCTCATTTTGAAAAATTGAGTGGACTGCCCCGCAAAGCAAATACATTTATATAACATCATCTCAGAAAGGCACCTCATAAATCCACAAAGATATGTATGGCGGTGTCAACGATTTTCGATCAAATCATAAAATCACTTCGATTGGCGATCCATAGCTTTCCAGACAAACGTACTGGAAAGAATTTGACATACACCATGGAAGATATTGTTTTGAGTGCTTTTTCAGTGTTTTTCATGGTATATCTCGGCTTTCGGTGAAACGTAAATTGGAGACTTTTTATTATTTTCTGGTTACACCGGGTTGTCTTGTGTATGCACAACTGCCAGAATGGAGCACTATCGATCTGAAAAGTCATTTACACAGTTAATCTGCGTAATTTGTATTAATCAGTGGCAAATAAACTTTTAGCCACAGATTAACACTGATTTCACTGATTTCGCCAATCCAATCGTACCACTGTTTGCAGGATTGGCATCATGTTTTTTCAACCGACCAGAAGAAATTAAAAGGACTCCACTTTATAGGTTGTTTCAGACATATACGTCTGCTCTGCGTTTCTTTTTCGGAGCCGCTCATCTCGTCTGCAATTGAGGAGCGATCTTGTAGCACGCTCCGACCCTCTGAACAGGCACGCCGTGCCAATCACGCGCTGGCATCTACCGGAGTATGTATCGATCCGGATTTACGACATGGTTTAGCAGCAGCAGCGCATCTACGATACCCACCGCACCATCGCCAGTGACATCGGCAACAAATTCGCTGTTGATAGCATACTGTCCGGGATAGGCTGCATAGTTCGCCAGAAGCAGCACATCAGAAACATCCACCAGATCGTTGCCGGTGGTATCGCCATTTCGCATCACGATCAGTTGCACGCACTCAGCCGCGTTGATATAACCATGGACGTCGGTTGCACTCACCCTGAGATCATACGTCTGAGGCGGCGTTCCGGCAGATGCGTTCGTTGTTGTGGACCAGATGTTGTCACCGATGTGGGTCATTGGCTGCGCGGGTGATCCCCCGATCGCGGATAGGTCAATCGTTACGCCGAGAAGACCGCTCCCGTCGGTCACCGTGACATTCAGAACAGCGGTCTCGCCCCATAGTGGCACACCGTCAGTGTCGTCCGGGATTAACTGGCTTGCAGAGGGGTTTGTGACGATGGGTGGACTGGTATCCACGCTTATCGCGAATGATCCGTTACTGACGGTTCCCGAGACAGTGTCGCCATTCTGGTCTGCCATCGCCAGGATTTCCAGGTTCAGCGGGCTTGTAGCCCCGGATTCACCCCACTGCAACGAGTGTCACGTACGCAACCGTGAGATTGCCGGTGAGGTCGGTTGCTGTGGCGAATGTGTTGATCGTCACCCAGCCATCCGCAGCACTCCTGCCGTTAAATCCGAAGTATCCGGTGAAGTCGCCCTCTGTGGCATCGGTCACGTTGACGACATCGGAGTCAAAGGTGAGTTTCATGCCAACGCCTGCGACCCCTGTTGCGTCAAGAATCATGATCGGCACGGTCACACGCCCTCCCTCGAGCACCGCGATATCGCCTGCGATGTAGAACATGTTGGGCCGACTGTTGCCGATCGATGTTCGCACGGCAAGGGTTGCGTTCTCGCCTGTTACGTCATTTGCGGTGGCAGAGACATTGAAGATGTATATCGTGTCTGGCTTGAGGCGGGTTACGTTGTAGTAATTGTTGTTTGTCTTCTCCAGGAATGCGCCGTCTGATATACGGTGTAGTAATCAACGTCCGGTGCAGAGCATTCCCAGTTGAGATTTACGGTGTGCTTGGTCGGGGTGTCGTTTGCGAGATATAGTATGACCGGTGCGGCTGCCTCATCCACGATTGCAGTCCCATCGAAAACATCTATATCAGCCACACACCCGTAGGGGTCTGAGACGAGCACGTCCATGAGATTGAGATCGGATGTGCCTAAGGAGTCCTTTGCCGTCATGCTGATGATCGCAAAGGTGCCGGATGCTGTCGCGTTGTAGTGACCCAGGATGCATCCGAAGACGTTTGTGACCGTTCCCGCGGTGTTGTCGATCGTTCCATTGATGAATGATGTGAGTGCTCCGTTCCGGTTGAGGAAATCTCCTTCCGTAACGCTGTTCACTCTGAGAAGAGTTGCGTCGAATCTGAGATCGAACTGCATTCCTGCCAGTGCTATGTCCGGGTCAACCGAGATGTTCACAAGGAATCTCTCCCCCGGTGCCACGGTCCGTGATTTTGGTGAGATTTTGACTTCCGCTGCTGCGGATGCTCCCGGTGGACGCTCCCGGTGGACGCTCCCAGCGGGAATCGATGTACTGTCCGCCGAGGGAGTAATCAGCGATATTTATCGCCTTGTCCAGATTGACATCACAGTTCGGACACGCTGAGACCGGATCCTCGAAGTGTGCTGCGATCAGCGATCGGTCGACCTCGTCTACGACGCCGTTTCTATCGACATCCCATCTCGGGAAGATCGTGATCGTCGCGGTGTCGGTCAGCTCTCCGTCCGAGACCATGAATCTGACGTTCGTGCACCAGTTGACCTGGTCATAAGTCGGGGTCCAGACGAATGTCCGGTTGCTTGCGTAGAAGTGCGCGCCGGGTGGGAGAGTATGCGCTGAAGGTTAAGGGGTCATTGTCCGGGTCGGATGCGGTGATGGTGAAGGATTGGTCGCGGTGTGGATCGCGGACTGGTCGGGGAGGGGGGTGAAGGTGGGGGGGCGGTTATGATCCAGTCCCGTCTCGTAATCTGCTTTTATGTCTTCCACGCTGAGTGCGATGTTCAAAATTCTGACCTCGTCTATCGTTCCATCCAGATGCTCGGTTTGTGCATTGCTGTAGATCCCAGCCCCGATATGGACATCTGTTGGATACTCAGCAATGGTTCCGGACTTTGACATGGTGCCGTTTGGTTCACCATTGACATAGATTCTCATTTCTGCGCCGTTGTATGTTCCGGCTACATGGTACCATGTGTTGGATT
>JAYEFS010000224.1:0-13083 GCA_034658695.1 Methanobacteriota archaeon
CGAACGTCACAAAAGTGGATCCACAGAAGTTTAGTTCCACTTCTTCATAACTCACACCTGAATGATGCTTTTTATGGTCACGATAGTGGTAAATCAAGAGGTCATAATTTTTGTGGAGTTACTTATTGTCCCCTTCGCTAATCTTCGACCGAATTACGGAACTCATACATTTTTGTGAGTCGATCACGATCCCAGTCTCAGCGCAGTTTTCCATCGGTTTCGTGGTAAATGATGCTACCGCAATGCTTGCAGTGCGTGGCATCGGCATCATGGTGCATGAGACCGCATTTCTCGCATGTCACAACTCGTTTTCCGGAAACTGAGAGCATAAACTCCTTTATCAGCAAACCAATCTGCCACGGCACGATAGCAATGCTGACCAGTATCATGAGAACTGTTATAAGCCGTCCGAGTGGGGTTACCGGAACGACATCGCCAAAACCGACTGTTGTTAGTGTCACTATCGAGAAGTACATCGCAGAGCCGAGGTCATTGATTTTCGGGTTATCAGCCTGTTCAGCCGCATAGATGAACGATGAGGAGACAAAGATGATTGAAACGATTGTAAATATGATTTTGATGATTCTTATGTCGTGCATCTTTGCATCCTCTGAGAGGAACGCACCTGTGTCTACAAACCGCATGAACCTGAAGATGCGGAATACCCTGAAGATGCGCACAAACCTGAGGTCCAGGAACGTGATGAACGTGGGTATTATCGCAACGAGGTCTATGATGCTGTAGATTTCAAAAACGTGTTGTACCTTCTTTTCTGCAACCCACAGCCTCAAGACATACTCCAGTACGAAAATGGAGACTGTGACAACCTCAATATCCCAGAAAATACCAGGATTCACATTGTGGAAGTAACTCTCCACGATGAAGACGAGTACCGTAAAAAGATTGAGGCATATTATGGATAAATCGATAAACCTTCCTTTCGATGTCGTGGTGTCGTGTAAATAGAATGCAACCTTCTCTTTTGTGGTTCCACGCCCGGAGTGCATAGAATTAACATCGACTGACTATGCTCATATAAATTCGCATGAAACACAATTTCACCCCCAAAAATCCGAAACCTTAAGACGCCAATAACAAAAAGAATATATTCAATAAATTCACATATAGGACAAGCGGAGGAGTTGCAATCAAACAGGAGATATGGATCGAGAAATACCGACCAAAGAAGCTATCAGATGTGGTCGGTCAGGATAACACGATTAAACGGCTGATTTCCTACGTTCACACAAAAAATTTACCGCATCTGCTGTTCACAGGTCCGCCCGGTGTTGGCAAGACCGCATCCGCCGTATCGATTGCACGGGAACTCTTTGGCGATACATGGCAGTCTAATTTCATCGAACTGAATGCCAGCGATGAGCGCGGAATCGATGTGGTGCGGCACAAGATCAAGAACTTTGCCAGAACCTCGCCTGTCGGAGACGCCGAGTTCAAGATCATCTTCCTGGACGAGGCTGATGCTCTGACATCTGATGCCCAGTCTGCGCTGCGCAGAACAATGGAGCAGTACACAAAAACGTGCAGGTTCATCATGTCCTGTAATTATTCATCAAAAATTATAGAACCACTCCAATCGAGATGCGCGGTCTACCGGTTCAGCGCAATCACGGCTGATGCGGTCGAGGAGCGGGTCAGGCACATAGCGCTCTCCGAACACCTTGAGATTACCGAGGATGGGTTCACCGCAATCAAGTACGTGGCACGCGGTGACATGCGCAAGGCGATAAATGCGCTGCAATCCGCAGCTATGCTCAACGCAAAGATTGATCGCGATGCAATATACCAGATAACTGCAACGGCACGCCCGGAGGAGATTGAAAATCTCGCTCTGAGTGCATACAAAGGCGATTTTGCAAAATCTCGCAGAAAGCTGGAGGATCTGCTGACCAAACAGGGGTTATCTGGCGAGGATGTTGTCGGGCAGATATACCGGGCGATGTTCAACATCAAAGAAATTCCTGACCGCAAAAAGGTTGAATTGATCGATAAAATTGGGGAAATAGATTTCAGGATCACTGAAGGGGCAAACGAGAGGATACAACTCGAAGCGCTACTCGCATGCTTTGTACTATCCGGGGGAGCTTACAATGATTGATCGAGTACCTACCGGCATACCCGGGTTCGATGAACTCTGCGAAGGCGGACTGATCAAAGATCGGACATACCTGCTCTCAGGAACGTCCGGAACCGGCAAGACAAACTTCGCATTCCAGTTTCTGTACAGTGGAATCACTGAGTACGGTGAGAACGGAATCTTTGTTGCGACCGAGGAGCGTCCCGAGCAGATCCGGGAGAATCTGTCGGGATTCGGATGGGATCTGCAGGCGCTCGAGGATGAAGGAAAACTCGCGATCATTGATGCATGCTCCACAAAGATCGGAGTCCCGTCGCAGGAACAGTATGTGGATACGCGACCATTCGATATGCGCGCTCTTCTTAACCAGATCATCGCAATACAGGATATGAGTGGCGCAAAACGCGCTGTGGTCGATTCGAGCACTTCGCTCGGGTTCCATCTCCAGGATCCTGCAAAGATCAGAATCGAGTTGCTCAAACTGAGCACAACCCTTGAGATTCTCGGTCTCACATCGTTTATGACCTGTGAGACCATCGACGACACCCTGTACAGCAGATTCGGCGTCGAGAACTTCGTTACCGAGGGCACGATCATGCTGTACAACAGGCGGTATGAGAACGTGCGTGTCCGCAGCATGGAGATCTTCAAGATGCGCGGGTCGGACCACAGCAAAGGCATTCACCCCTACGAGATCACGTCGAGCGGAATTGTCATCCACCCGCACGAAGAAGTCTACTGAGATATAAGATGCGCCTCCACGACCTCCTGAATCTCGACGCCGCAGAGCCCATCTTTCTTGCGGAGAATAGCTTCAGTGACCTGAGGCGAACACCGACAACAGAAGAGTATCTCCAGGAATTTGAGAGAATCGGCGATATGAGTTCCGCACGACCGGTTCAACTGGTCGACAACGGCGCAACCATCGCATTTGCGCTATATCTGCGTTCGCAGGGCATTGATCACTGGCTCGTCTTGACAAACATAATCTCAAAAGATGAGCGCTTCGCCGAGAGGGTGCGTGCCATCGCAGGCAACGGCTGCGAAGTAATCGAGATCGATTTCTCCGAGCTGCGTTCTGCGGTAATTGAATATTATTCCATATTTCTTGCGAACCAGTGGTTATGCGAGTCATGCGCACGTGAAGAGCTTCCATATCTCGATATCGGCACCTTTACATCGGTTCATGAACTCCTGCATGGGGGGCTTGAAGATGTGCCGGGGGTGCTGGATGGGCAGGATGGGCGGGGTGTTCCGGATGCGCAGAACGAGAGATACGAACGGCTGTTGCATCTTCTTCGCAGGAGCCTGCCCGATTTACCAGATGCGGACGCAGACGTGCTCGAGATCTGCTGTGGGGCAGGGGGCGCGACAGGTGTGCTCCACAGTCTCGGCTGCGACCCGATCTGCATCGATTACGACAAATGCGACATCTGCGATGGACTCAGAAGCGGCGCGCTCCACGAGAGCCGGTCGATCGTTCTTGATGCAACAGAACTCTCCATGTTCTTCGGAAGGGAGTTCGACTGCGTGACCGGATTCATGATAGGTCCGATCCAGCCGTTCAACAAGGATATCTGGGCAACCATCCTGCGCGAATTAACATTGGTCGTGCGGACTGGCGGCACACTGATCTTCACGTTCTACGCCGCCTGCGAACTCGAGTTTGCTGCAGAGGTTTTCGGTTGCTGCGGTGTATCCGGGCGCGGCTTCGAGAACCTCCCGGATCTGCCTGATATCGGGTATGACCGGTGGGCGTATATCGGTTCGGTGTGATCGCATGCCGGCGTAGAATATGTTTGATGTCTGCAACCGCCGACGCATCGGCGCGCTTTTAAGATATGTGACCGCATATACGTTACATACTCAAATGGAGGGAACACGGATTGAAAATTCTTGTAAGCGATCCTATCGCAGAAGATGGTTTGGAGCTGCTCAGAACCGAGCATGATGTGGACGTAAACACCGGTCTTTCCGAAGAGGAACTGGTGAAGATTATACCCGGGTACGATGCCCTCGTAATCAGAAGTGGAACAAAAGTAACAGAAAAGATCATAAACGCGGCAGACCGCCTCAAGATCGTTGGCAGGGCTGGTGTCGGCGTTGACAACGTCGATGTCGCAGCAGCAACAAAGAAAGGCATAATCGTTGCGAATACTCCGGAAGGGAACACGATCTCAGCAGCAGAGCACACGGTTGCCATGATGCTTGCGCTCTCCAGAAACATACCGCAAGCAGACCGATCGCTGAAGGCAGATGAGTGGAGCCGCAAGCGATTCACTGGTGTTGAGGTCAGAAACAAAGTCCTCGGCACAATCGGTCTCGGAAGGGTCGGTATCGAGGTTGTGAAGCGTGCGCAAGGCATGGCGATGAAAATCCTTGCGTATGACCCGTTCATACCGAAAGATCGTGCGAAAGAGCTTGGAATCGAACTGGTCGATCTTGACACCATACTGAGAGCGTCCGACTACATAACAGTACACACGCCGCTCACCGACGAGACGAGAGGCATGGTCAGTGATTCTCAGTTCGAGATTATGAAGCCGGGAGTCAGGATCATTAATTGTGCACGCGGCGGGATTATCGACGAGGATGCGCTCGCACGTGCGGTTGAGGCTGGTAAGGTCTCCGGAGCGGCGCTCGATGTCTTTGTGAACGAGCCGCCGAAAGGGAGCCCGCTACTCAAGCTGGAGCGCGTGATTGTAACTCCCCATCTCGGAGCATCCACTACTGAGGCGCAGGTCGCAGTTGCGGTCGATGTCGCAGAGCAGGTGCTTGCAGCACTCAGGGGCGAGTCTGTGACGACTGCGATCAACCTGCCGCCGGTCCGTCCGGACGCTATGAATGTTGTTGCACCCTACATCACTGTTGCAGAGACGATAGGCTCCATGAGTGCTCAGTTGCTCGGGAATTTCGATGCGATCGAGATCGGATACACCGGTAAAATCTTTGATACTGATCTACGGATGGTCACGCTCGCAGCACTGAAAGGCGTTCTCTCACAGTCAATGGGTCCGAGCGTCAACTATGTGAATGCTCCGGCACTTGCAAAGGAGCGGAAGATAAAGGTCAAGGAGAGTAAATCGGTTGAATCAGAGGAGGTACAGTCGATTACGATCGGGTTGTCCGGAGGGGGTGAGTCACGTTCGGTCACAGGCACGCTCATCGGAGACGGCATGCGATTACTCGATATCGACGGATGCCATCTTGATATCGCGCCATCGAGGCTAATGATCGTCGCACGGCATGAAAACCGACCGAACATCATCGGTCCGTGCTGCATGATACTTGGCAGGGAGAAAATCAACATATCCGGAATGCAGGTCAGTGAAACCGGCTCGGATGGAATATCGATCATGATTCTGAATCTCGACTCGGATATCTCTGATGCGCTGTTAAATGAGATCAGGACGGTCGACGGCGTCTCTGATGCGGAACCGATCCGGTTACGGTTATGATTGCTGGCATGGATATGCGAAAACGAATTTACTACCATTTCCCGAAGCGTGATACGCATTTCGAGCAGAGGTACCGGTACTATGGTGATCTCCCGTATCTGGTCCGGACGATGGCGGGAATCGACGGTAAACACGGGATGTTCGCGACCGAATCACCGGATCGCAGGGGGCACAGCATTCAGGCACGGCGAGGCCTCGAGGTATATATCGTTGAGAACAACCTCGAGTTCGTGCATCTAACCCTCGATAACGTGGAAGAGATTCTGGGGGGAATCGAGAGCGATGGCATGCTCGATTTCAAGATGCCGTTGAAATACAGTTACCTCGATGGGAAATACAATCGCATCCCGTTCGCTGGCGATGATTATCTGGTGCGTGCGAACCTGGATGGTGATCTCCTGACGCTCCAGGTCCATCTCGATGCCGGTTACGGGAGAACCGAATGCGGGCGTGTGGCTGACACGATCGTTGAAGAACTGCGGCGCGGAATGGGATGATGCTGAAACAGGTCATCTCTTACGTCTTCAGGAAGAAGGGCGGGACGATATCAATCAGCGAATTCGTGTTTGCGCTCTCGCTCGACCTGAAATGGTTCTCGCCTGATCAGGCTGAGTCTGTGCTGAAGACTGCGGAAAAGGAAGGACTCGTGCAGATCGTAGGCGACATGGTGGAACCACTACTTGACCCCAATTCCGTCGAGATTCCGATCGATTTCAAACCTGATCAGAGCATATTTGCGGAGAAGACTACGGAGACCATCTTTGATCGGGTAATCGACCGATTGCAATCGTCCGGTGCAATGGGCAGACCTGAGATCGTACACATGATACACGAGAAGCAGAACGGTCTGGGCATCGTTGGGACTGATGCGACTGCACTGCTGGTTGCGAGGATACATGGAATCGATGTGACCGACCTGATCGATGAAGCGTACGATCGTTTGATCTGACACGTTGTTCTCACTATGCGATCAGCGATTCAAACTCAGCATCCGCTTCAAATTAAGTGGTAACCGGGGCACCATCTAAAAAATAGGCGATTTATGATACTCATCGTAGATCCAGACTTCACAAATTTACGCAGATGTTGCCTTACATCAGTGTAATCCGTGTTAATCTGTGGCTAATATGGCTTTTAACCACAGATTAACACTGATGAACACAGATTGAGGTTTTTATATATCTATATATATCTTTCAGAAAGACTGAAGATGAGTTTTATCATACTTTTTGAAGTGGTACCCCAACTCGGCACAATCGAAAATTCCAGTGAAATGCACCCGGAGACTTTTGTTCTTTGCGCCATTGCGTCTTTGCGTTATTGTTTTCTAATTTAACGCAAAGGCGCAAGGGCGCAGAGACGCGAAGAGTGTTGCCAATCTCAATCTTCGCGTCTTTTGCGTGTTGTTGCACATCCAACTGACCATTACGGAAATCACTGGATTTCCAGACAGTGCCCCCCCAATTCAATGTTTCAGTTCGACGACCTTCAGCGACAACCCCTTCGCACACTCCTCAGGCGTATCCCCGATCACCTCGGAGATTGTGCATTTGTCTCCGAACTCCACCCCTGCGGGATGGCACAGGTCATATATTGTACACTCGCCTCTTTTACACGAAGGCGGCTCAAAGACAACTTTCGACCCCTTGAACGCTTTTTTTGATTCGATTGCGGATATGATCGGGGACTCCACAACTTCGACTGCCTGCACGCCCTCATCATGAACATAGCAATTGTGCTGGGTGGATGTTCGGACATTCACGATACGATATTTTCTTCCGATGCTCAGGTTCATGCAACTGTTTTTGAACCTGCACTCCTCGCATTCAGGGGCAGGACCTTTAAATATAAATTCTAATCCAACCTTTGCAAGCCGTACTCCGATAAGTGTGATTGTACTATCAAGTTCCATCATATTCACCTTACTCTTTGAGATGTGGTCGCCAAGTATTAAAATCTTGACCCAACAACTTTACGTTTACCTGCCAACAAAGACCACTTCATGAAATGTCAACTCCAGTGCATCGAGTGTCGTGCAACGTATGATCCGGATGAGATCATATACCTCTGCCCGTCGTGCGGCGGGCTGCTTGAGGTCGTCTACGACCTGCCATCAATTGATATCGACTTTCACACATCCGGCGAATGCAGATCGGTCTGGAAATATCGATCGCTCCTTCCCGTAGAACGCGATCCTGTGACAATCTGTGAGGGCGGAACCCCGTTGTATCGCATCGGGCGGCTTGCCAAGGATATGGGTGCCCGCGAGATGTTTGTCAAGCACGAGGGTTTGAACCCGACAGGCTCGTTTAAGGATCGTGGCATGACTGTTGGCGTCACCAGGGCGCTTGAACTCGGAATGAAGACGGTTGCGTGCGCATCCACCGGGAACACGTCAGCCTCGCTCTCGATATATGCCGCAAAGGCGGAAATCCCTGCAGTTGTGCTGCTTCCAGGTGGCAAGGTTGCTCTCGGCAAGGTTGCACAGGCATTGATCCACGGCGCAAAGGTCTTGAATATCCGGGGAAACTTCGATCAGGCGCTCCAGCTCGTGCGAGAGGTCTGCGACGAGTATGGGTTTTATCTCTTGAACTCTATCAATCCGTTCAGGCTGGAGGGGCAGAAGACGATCGCATTCGAGATTGCGGACGAACTCGGGTGGGAGGTTCCGGATCGGGTCATCCTTCCGGTGGGCAACGCCGGAAACATCTCTGCAATCTACAAGGGCTTCAAAGAACTGAGGGAATGCGGCATCACTGATACGGTCCCGAAGATGACCGGCATTCAGGCGGAAGGTGCACGCCCGGTCGTGGATGCGATAGACCGTGGGCTGGACAAAATAGATCCCGAACCAAATCCCGAGACGATTGCAACAGCGATACGGATCGGGGACCCTGTAAACGCTGCAAAAGCCCTGCGTGCGGTCAGGGAATCGGGAGGGCTCGCAATATCGGTAACGGATGACGAGATCATTCAGGCGCAGCGCGATCTGGCATCGCTTGAGGGGATCGGAGTTGAGCCTGCAAGCGCTACATCTGTCGCTGGCATGCGTAAGCTGCTTGCGGATGGTGCAATTGATTCTGACGAGCGGATCGTCTGCATCACAACCGGTCATCTGCTCAAGGATCCAACCGAGGTCGTGGAGGTCTGCGCAAAGCCGATCGAGGTGGATGCCACTATCGAGGCGGTGCGAAAGGCGGTCTTCGGGTAGTCAGAAGTCTAATCGGGGGCGAGATGATGATGGAGACGATGTATAAGATTCGAACGCTCGAAAAATTGGTAGATGTTGGCACAGAAGATGGGTTGATCGATAAGACTATCAGCAAACTTATCCAATATAAAACGGGTAAGATTGAGCGTGAATTGCAGGAATTGGAAGGTGCTATGAAGAAATTTGAATCGAAATATCATAAGGATACGGAAACTTTCTATGAACAGTTTGAAGATGGTGGATTGGGGGATGAAATGGATTTTTTTGAATGGTATGCTCTTTGTGATATGCACAAACGGATCATACAGAGACTGAACATCGCAGAAAGGGGATAAATTGGATATACGTGAATATTTCGATGGATTGAAACTATGTTTGATCATCGATCCCATTGTATAATCAGTCGAGATAATAAATGAGAAAATCGGGGAAAAAGAAGGGTATTTGAGAGTTACAATCAAATTTCCGGATGATAGCGTTATGCACTGCTTTGAGTATGTGCTATTTGATGAAACAGTCGAAATTTCAAAATATAATTTCCACTGGCAGGACGCTACAGGAAATTTAATTCGCAGGTGGGACAATGCCCCACATCACCCCGAACTTGACAATTACCCACATCACGTCCATGCGAAAGATACCGTGAGTGCGTCAAGTGAGATCGGTATCAGAACGGTTTTAAGTGTGGTGAAGTCCATTCTTAACCAGCGAAATCAGCACACAGGGATTGCAAATTCCACGAATTGATACCACCCCTAAGTATAATTTGGAACTCTATACAACCGCCACAGAGAAAACAGAGGATAGATTTAGGGGCACGGAAAAGGCGTCTCGGCGTTCTCTGTTGCCAGAAATCACAAAAAAACAGATACGGTTTAGTAGAATATGAACGCAAACATCTACGAGATATTCAACTCCATTCAGGGCGAAGGGATCTATGCCGGCGCAAGACAGATCTTTGTCAGGTTCTGTGGCTGCCAGCTCAATTGTGGATACTGTGATACCCAGGAGGCGCAGTCTCCGGTCGATATGTGCAGGATTCACGACCGCCACATCAACAACCCTCTGAATGTCAACACAACAATCGACGTCATCGATAGTCTCTGGACACCATCCACCAGACACATCAGTTTGACTGGGGGTGAGCCGCTCCTGCACTCCGGTTTCATCAAAGAACTTGCAGGCTGCACTTCGAGACCGCTGTATCTGGAGACGAACGCGGGAATCCCGGGTGCTGCCGGAATGGTGGCAGATGCAATCGACATCGCCGCGTGCGACATCAAACTTCCCGAGCACCGGTCAACAGACGAGTACGATCGCCTCCTCGGTTATGAACTGGAGACGATCGGGATTTTCCATTCGAGAGGCGTTGAAACCTTTGCCAAGATCATCGTGCTCCGGGAAACAACAATTGAGAGCATCAAAAAGGCAATTTTTGGCATCGAAGCAATCGATAGCGCAATCCCACTGATTTTACAGCCGGCAACCCCTCTGGATCTTAATATGGGTCAATTGCTTGGTCTTATGGACTTTGCAGGCACGCACCTCTCCGATATCCGCATAATTCCGCAGATGCACCGACTGATCGGAGTTCCCTGATTAATTTTATATAGCATAGCAGCAGATTGTTATCTGAGGGTCTGCGGATGGATAAATGGCAGGTTAATCTACACATACCGGATATCGGCTCGATGTTTACGCTGAGCACTGTGGGGATATGTTCAGCGCTGATCGCTCTTGCGGAGATCACATACATGATGATGATCATAACAACCGCTTACGAGACCAACGGAAAGGACTGGCTTCTGGATCTGCTGTGCGCAGAGGCGTTCACAGAGGAGATTACGTACGTTCTCGTATCTTCTGTCCTTCTTCTGCTCTCTGCGATCGTTTTTCTCGTGACGATGTGCATTTCACTCTTCGAACTGAATTGGGTCAGGAGCGGGCACAGACCGCATCTAAAGATCTTGTCCATATTGTTCATAATCGGTCTGGTTCTGCTCTCGCTCACCCTACTATCCACGCTCATCATCACCAGGTACGGCGTCGGGATGTTCGGACTGGTACGATAATCGGAGGCTCCTATGACAGCAACAACTGCGACAACCATAAAAAATTGGATAGACAAACTTAAGGGCACAAACGAGAACGGCAACGGGAACGGCAACGGGGACGGGGGCAGAATTGATCCCACCTCGATAGTCGGAACAATAGTAGAACAACCACCTGAAACAGTGGACGCAATAAAAAAAGAACTGAGCGACCTCACGAAGGTGCAAACGAAGACCCGGCGTGTGCTTTACCCGTTTTCAGCGATCATCGGGCAAGAACAGATGAAACGTGCGCTGATTTTGAATGCGATCAACCCGTCGGTCGGCGGGGTCTTGATCCGTGGTCAAAAGGGCACAGCGAAATCGACTGCTGTGCGGG
Organism: Methanobacteriota archaeon; assembly: GCA_034658695.1. GTDB lineage: Archaea > Halobacteriota > Methanosarcinia > Methanosarcinales > Methanogasteraceae > Methanogaster_C. The sequence goes on from JAYEFS010000224.1 coordinate 11,195, forward strand.
GACTCGCGGAGGTGCTCCCTGATGTCGAGATTGTGCGAGGGTGTAGATTCAACTGCGATCCGGCACATCCGGACAAATTCTGCTGGGAGTGCAGGGAGCGCGCCGAGGCGGGCGAACTCGATGTCGAGAAGCGTATGATGCGCGTGGTCGATCTCCCGGTCGGCGCGACCGAGGATCGGGTCGTCGGGAGCCTCGATATCGAAAAGGCGCTAAAACAGGGTTTGCAGGCGTTCGAGCCCGGGATACTTGCGGATGCAAATCGAGCCATCCTGTACGTGGACGAGATCAATCTCCTTGATGATTACGTGGTCGATGCTCTGCTGGATGCTGCGGCGATGGGCGTCAACACGGTTGAGCGTGAGGGCGTCAGCGTGAGCCACCCAGCACAGTTCATAATCGTCGGTAGCATGAACCCCGAGGAAGGTGAACTGCGCCCGCAACTACTTGACAGGATTGCGCTGCAGGTCGAGGTCGAGGGCATTCCCGATATCGAGCAGCGAATAGAGATCGTTGTCAGGCAGAACGAATTTCTGAGAGACCCACTGGAGTTCAGGCGGCAGTATGACGGGGATCAGGAGCGTCTGCGTGCGAGAATCGTACAGGCACGGAGCCTGCTATTGAGAATCACGATGCCGTCCGAGTATCTACGGACCATCGCACGGATCTGCATCGAGTTTCGGGTGGACGGGCATCGTGCCGACATCATGATTGACCGGGCGGCACGGACGAATGCAGCTTACGAGGGCAGAGACCGGGTGATTGAGGATGATTTAATCGAGGCGGCGGAGCTTGTGCTTCCGCACAGGATGAGAAAGCGTCCGTTCGAGGAGGAGGAGTTCAGCACGGATCGGTTAAAGCAGATTGTGCGGGTGTAGGTGGGGGGTTTTTTGGCTCTCCGGTGGAACCTGCTCAATACTGTATGGTAGGAACCACAAGATTACACGGATTTCCACAAGATGGGTTCTATCTCGCGTTGCAGTGACCAACACATATAACAACCTGACTTTCGGATAGGGGGGAATGCACGACATTACAAACACCATCCGCAAGCCGGAGTTGATGGACAAACCCAACAAAGGTCTATCGCATATTGAACAGAATGAATATCCGTGATCCTGCTGGACTCGCTATAAAATTTGGCATATAGATTGTTTTGTCTCATTTATGTTGGCAGCAAAATCCGGATGCCTGAAAGTCATGTTGTAGAATCTTTGAAGGACTCCTATAAATATGAAACGCGTGATACTTGTCCAGCGAAATTGCCTCACAAACGGCGAGTCAAAAAACATACGACAACTTATCGAATTGCAGGATCTGGCAATATCTGCAAACTACACGGTGGTTGGCGATGTTACGCAAACAAGAAGACCTGACAGGAAGTACCAGGTCGGGCGTGGAAAAGTTGAAGAACTTGCCTTGATGGTGATAGAGTTGGGTGCTGACGGGATCATTTTTTCCAATCAGTTGAGTGCAACACAGATATACAACATATCCGAGACCTGCAAGTGTGAGGTGATTGACAAGTTCCAGTTGATACTTGAAATATTTGCGGAGCGAGCAACCACAAAACGTGCCAAACTTCAGGTCGAACTTGCAAAATTCCAGTACGAACTCCCAAAAGCAAAAGCGATTGTATCACTTCTTAAAAAGGAAGAGCGCCCCGGGTTTATGGGACTCGGGAGTTATGAGGATTCGTATGAGCAGGACCTTAAGAGCAGGATAAGCCGAATAAAAAAAGAGCTTGCAAGTGTCCAAAAAGACAACGAATCACAACGGATCAAGCGGCATGAACATGGTTTTTCAATTGTAGCACTGGCAGGCTATACCAGTGCCGGAAAAAGCACCCTTTTCAACGCACTTGTGGATGAAGATGTATACGTTGCGGATAT
>JAYEFS010000225.1:0-12993 GCA_034658695.1 Methanobacteriota archaeon
CAATTTAACGCAAGGGCGCAAAGGCGCAGAGACGCGAAGGGTGTTGTCAATCTCAGTCTTCACGTCTTTTGCGTTGTTGTACATCCAACTGACCATTACGAAAATCACTATATTTCCAGACAGTGCCCTCCGAGGCAATATAGCCCATCAGCCAGAAATGTTGCGGTGTGCCGACCGTGACGCGGTTCTCCGTACTCCATGCACAACAAACCCAAATCCCGCAGATATAAAACCATCCCGAATAGTAGGACTGTTATCCGGGTGCTGGCGCTCGGATCAGAACATACATGCTTCCGGATCGGTAGATATGCAACCCCTGATCAGTAGCTTCAAAATCGCCTCGATACTGTGGTTGTGTGACAGTCTCATGATTGATGAATGAAAAGTTAAATATCGCCGTAGTCCGAATAGTGTAATGGTTAACCCACACAGATACCTGCCAAGAGTGATATCATGAAATTCGGGTCAAGCGGTATACGCGGAATCGCAAATAAACAGATCACATCAGAGTCAGCCCTGAAGATCGGGCGTGCGGTGGGCGCTATGTACAACAACGTCGTAGTCGGGCACGACACAAGAATAACGGCAGAAATGATCGAATACAGCGCAATCTCCGGGATGCTGTCGATGGGATGCCATGTTACGCGGGTGGGAATGCTCGCAACGCCGACGCTTGCCCACGCAACACGGGATTACGACTGTGGAATCATGGTCACAGCATCACACAACCCGCCCGAGTACATCGGCGTGAAGCTCTTCAATCCCGACGGAATGGCGTTTGATTCGGAGCAGCAGGCGAGAATCGAGCATTTCATCGGAGAGGGGGCGTCCGAACTGTCGCTATCACCGTGGAACAAGATTCATCCGGTGCGAACGGATGAGAACGCGGTCGCAGAACACATATCAACGATCCTCTCTAATGTTGAGATCGAGCGAAGGATTACGGTTGTTGTGGATTGCGGATGCGGCGCAGCATCCCTCACAACACCATATCTCCTGCGAGAGATGGGATGTAATGTGGTAACACTGAATTGCCAACCGGATGGCTTCTTCCCGGGTCGCAGCTCTGAGCCGAAGGAGGAGAGCCTTGTTGCGCTCAGGTCAGTTGTTCTGAGCGAAAACGCAGATCTCGGGATTGCGCATGACGGCGATGCCGACCGTATGGTCGCTGTCGATGATTGTGGCAGGTTTGTTGCCAATGACAAACTGCTCGCGTTCTTTGGAAGATATGAGGCAGAGCGGTCGATTGTCGTTCCGGTGGACACCTCGATGCTAATTGATGCAGTGCTGCCTGATATCAAGATCACACGAACCCGTGTCGGTGATGTCTTCGTCTCAGAGGAGATCAAACGAACGGGCGCGGACTTTGGCGGCGAGGCAAGCGGAACATGGGTGTTTCCGGAGATATCCTACTGCCCAGAGGGCATATACGCCGCCGCAAGGCTCGTTGAGATACTGAGCAGGGGTGGGGGTGGCAAGGGCGAGAGGTTCAGCGATCAGATCTCGTCGATGCCGGAGTACGCGATAAAGCGGGGCTCAATCGTATATCGCGGGGGCATGGATGCAATCGAGGGAGAACTGCGTTCTCTTGAGTTCTCCGAGATCAGTACAATTGACGGGGTCAGGCTTACGTTCGACGACTCATGGGCGCTTGTCCGCGCTTCAGGAACCGAGCCGCTGATCAGAATCACGGTTGAGGGTGAAACGGCGGACGTGGTTGAGCGATTGTACCGCAGGATACATGAGATTATCGAAAGCTCGATCTGTTGATAATTTTTTGTACTTACTCAATATTGCGCGGATATCCGCATGTAAAACCGCGAAAGTACACAAGATTAACACAGAAATCTTGTGAAAATCCGTGTAATCCCGTGGTTTCCACCACAAGTTATTGAGCATGGCTCTTCGATCTCATGGAAGAAATCCGTTGTATCGTCCACAAAGAGCTCGGTCTTCCCGCATTCTTGCGTACCGGACCGTTTAACAGCCCCGCCCATGGCACGTGCGATCAGTTGTGTCCCATAGAAAATTCCTGATTCTGATGGATTCTGTGGTTTTCAAAAGATGTCAGAAGAGACTTATTCATCCTTTGCGCCTTCGCGTCTTGGCGTCTTGGCGTTTCTCTGATTTAACGCAAAGGCGCAGAGACGCAGAGCGGTGCCCGCGGCCCCACACATGTGAAGGTACCGATAGCGACCACAGAAAACGGCAGAACCAGGAAAATTCCAAGAATTGGGATGCCGAGATTGAATAGTTCTGGATCGCAACCGGGGGCATTCTCCGCATACCCGCTTGATGGTCCGCCTGATATGATGATTGCCATTGGATTCATCTCTTTGATCGTCTCGCGGGATGTGGTGTGCGGGATGAGTTCGGCATACCCCCGAGATTCCGTCACCGCCGCACAATTAAGTGGCTATACTGCCCGCCAAAGTCCATGACGACAACGAGTTGTTTCTTCATGCCGAGACCACTACATCCGTGTTGCGAGCGCCCGTGAGATCCTCTTCACGCTCGCGTCCGGAAACCCCCATGATCTCGATTGCCCGCTGCACAACATCGTTTACGCCGTATCCGGTCTCTGTTGAGATCTTGTACTCCCACTCGCCATGAAAGTCGGCGAGATCGCACTTGTTTGCAACAGCAAGAACTGGAATTGCAAGCGTTTGCTCGATACCATGAAGTAGGCTGAGCTGAGCCGTTAGCGGATACCCACAGTGCTCGGCAGGGTCGATCAGAAGCAGTACGAGGTCGCCTACGTGTTTCAGCGCTGATATCGCCTGCAACTCAATCGCATTGCGGGAATCAAGCGGGCGATCAAGGAGCCCGGGCGTGTCCACCACCTGATACCGCATTTTATCACGATAGAAATGCCCTATATAAATCCCTTTTGTTGTAAATGGATATGTGGCGATCTCGGGTTTTGCATCGGTCACGCGCCTCACAAAACTTGATTTGCCCACGTTCGGGTAACCTGCCACGATGATTGTCGGAACCCCGGATATTTCCGGCAGTTTCCTGAGCTTGCCTCGTGCATCATTCAGAAAACGCAGGTTTTCGTCCACTTCGTTCACGATTGAGGCGATCCTGGCATAAGCCTGCTTCCGAATGTGAACCGGGTCGCCATACTTCATTTTCTTCTGATAGTCACGTGCGATCGAGCGAACCTTGTTTCCTGCCCACTGAACAGATGCAAGCGACATTTTGAGCCTTTCGATTCCAACTATTGTCTCAGTCAATTCGTAGTAAAATGGAGACAGTTCATCGAAGTTGGGGAAGTCGTGCACGGTTTTCAGAAGACGAACTGACAGAACATCCGCTACGGTCTGAACCATCGACCGCTGGATGCTGACGACTCCCCGCCCTTTCCCTGCCTTGGCAGGGCGCAGAGCGCGCCTGAACGCCTGATCAAGTAGCTCGTCAGCGGTCGGTACGGTGCGCAATCGTTCGTAGATCATGTTGGGCTATCTCTCGCCGCATCGGCATTACCTTTGCCGTGACCAACAACATAAAATAGTAATCGAGCCATCAAGAACTTGCGATGGTTAAGGTTGGCGTACATGTATCGATTGCAGGTTCGATAGACCGGGCAGTCGGGAGAGCGCAGAAGATAGGCTGCGACACATTCCAGATATTCACGAGAAACCCACGTAGCTGGCGGTTTAAGGATCTCTCCACCGAACAGATCGAAAAGTTCACACAGGGCATCAAAAAGTCGGGACTATATCCACCGGTTGCGCACATGCCATATCTGCCGAATCTGGCGTCGCCGAAGGAGGATGTATACAGCCGCTCAATTGATACTCTCGCAAACGAGATTGCACGGTGCAGCGCGCTGCAGATCCCGTATCTTGTGACCCATCTCGGAAGCCATCTGGGAAAGGGCATGGAAGACGGCTTCGGGCGCATAATATCTGCCGTTGATGCGGCGACCTGCGAAAACAAGGACGTTACGCTCCTTCTCGAGAACACGGCTGGCACAAAGAACAGCATGGGCGGGAGCTTTGCGGACATACAACGAATCATCGATGGACTGGAGCACGACGAGCTTGTAGGCGTATGTTTCGATACCTGTCACGCGTTCGCTGCTGGCTACGAACTCAGAACCGCTGAAGCGCTGGACGCAACGATCGCTGAGTTCAACCAGACAATCGGACTCGACCAGCTGAAACTTATCCACCTGAACGACTCAAAAGGTGCTCTGGGCTCCAGAGTGGACCGGCACGAGCATATCGGTATGGGTGAGATCGGAGAAGGCGGATTCAGAATCATGTTACATCATGAAGTCCTTAAAACGCTCCCGATGATACTTGAAACGCCGGTCGATGAGCGAAGAGACGATGTCGGGAATATCCAGGCGGCGCGAATGCTTGCCGAGGGGTGAGGGGTGGGGTGTGATGTATTGTATTATTCGCCGGAAAGGTGTGAATATATGCCATCTGATATCTTAGCCAGCCTGTAAGCAGGCAGTTCCTCAGGTCGCATATTCAGCAGATCTTCAGGTATATCCAGCCCCCTGATATCGGCAAACGACTTAATTGAGTTTCTCAGTTTCTTTCTGCGCTGGGCGAAGACAGCGTTCAGGAATTTTGAGAAGAAATCATAATTCAGGACGTCATATTCAGGCGCACGCATGGTGAGGCGCACGATTGCGGATCGCACGCTTGGTTCCGGAGAGAAGGCTGTGGCAGGCACAATCTCGAGCAACTCAACACTGGTTTTGTACTGAACAGATATCGAAAGCCGCCCATAATCCTTTGATCCGTGAGATGCCGCCATCCGCTTCGCAAACTCGTACTGGTACATCAAAATCGCAGTTTCAAACGGATATTCGAGTAATTTGAATGTGATCTGCGAAGAAATCGAGTAAGGCAGATTTGAAACGATTTTGTTGAACCGCGGAAACTCAATCTTCAGTGCATCGCCATGCACGATCTCTACATTAGGGTTCTTCGTGTTATCCGTGTTCTTGAAGCGCTGATCCAGTAACCTGCCAAAAGACGGATCTGATTCGATTGCAATCACTCGCTCTGCGCGTTCAGCAAGCTTCTCTGTGAGAACACCGGTGCCGGCACCGATCTCCAGCACCACATCACTCTTGCACAACCTGGCATACGCGATTATGCGGTGTAGCACCGGATCATCAATCAGGAGGTATTGATCGGATTTTGCCATCCCGTCTATCTTCTCATCTTCTTCCCCTCTTTCGGGAATGTTCCGATGGCCGGGATTCCGGTGGTTTGGTTGTGAACAGGCGGTACCTGACATCGCTTGTGAGTTCGTTCTCGATCTGGTGCGCAAAGATGGTTTCTGGTTTGTGCAAGCCCTTAACCCTCGTAGTCAAATCCTCGAAACTTGTGAAATCGCCCCTCTTCCGCTCATCGAGTATTGCCCACATAAGTTTCTTCCCAATGCCTGGCAGCAATTCGAGCATGTGCTGTCTGGTCGATATCGGGTATGATTCGTTTATGAACTTGACAAAACGTGATTCGTTATTCATGACTATACTTTCCAACACATACGCGAGTTCGCTCTTTGCCCCATGCGTCAGGTCGGCGTATTCGAGTCGGCGCTTCACGTGATCGATCACATCGCGCCCGTCATTCCCTATATGGACTTGATCACCGATCAGCGGCGCCATGCCTTCCTTTGGCACCAGCTCCATCAGAACAAAGTAGGTCTCGCCAATCCCCTGGATAGATGGTTTCTTCTGATACGCAGGTCTGGGATCGTCCGGATCCCCATAAGGAAGATAATCCAGCACCCAGGCATACTTCTCCTTTCCAGATTTCTTATCGCTATATGGCATTAAAACGCTCCCGCTATCCCTTACATTCAATTTATGTTGAGTCGGCTATGCGGTCCAACATCTGGTCCAAATCGTCGGTGATCAGTATGAATCGCTCCTTTGCATAGATGCTACGAAGCTCATCCCTCGTCTCTGGGACGATATCTGCAATCCTAATCGCGATTTCAGGTTTCATCTTCTCCAGTTCCAGAAGGGAATTTACGAGAGCGCGTGATTTCCCGGCGTCCATCTTCGAGAAAGCATCAACATGTCGGATCGTCTTTCTCAGTTCGTAGCCGAGTTCTCCTTCGTCAATTCGCTCTTCCTTGACGCGATCCAGCATCTCCTTTGCTTCAGGAACCGTTAGCAATTCCTCACATATAAGCTTCTTTACGATCATACATGACCTCGTTATTCTGCGGTTACTTGTTTATTGCTGAGGACTCAGGTGCTGTGGATACGTGATGACGTTCTTCATTGCATTGCCATCCCGTACATTCAGGATATATGCGCGACCGCGCCGCGCCACGACCGTTCCGGTGTGCCCATGAAACTTGGGGTTGGGCATCCCACTGTGCACGCTTGGATCGATGATGATATGAACCATATCCCCCATTTCAAACTCCTGGATCGCTTTACTGACTGCTGATAACCCCCTTCTTCTCGAAGGTTTTCTCAATTTGTGTCGGGTCTTTCTTCGCTCGCCATGTGACTTCGCCATGTTCATATCCATACATACTCTATGAATTTAAGTGTTGCGCAGAAAAGCATATAAACATCTGCGGATAATTGAAGGGATGATAATTCTAGATCATGTATCTAAACAAGGATGTGATAAGTAGATGACAAGTAAATTCTGTACTGCTCTTCTGGTGGTTGCGATTCTGGCTGTTATGTCGGTTTCGGTTGCGTACGGCGCAGAGGTCGAGACCCAGTTCGCATCGTTGACGCTTACAGCAGACGCTGTCAACTGTGGCGATTGCCACAAGGATAACCCCCACATCATCCACAAACAGAAGCTCGATCTCGGGAAAGTGACCTGTGAGGAATGCCACGGCGAGGCGTTCGAGATCGCCATACCCCAGTGCATCAAGTGTCACTCCGGTCCGATACACCAGGTGCACATCGGCGCGGTTACGACCGAGGATTGCACGTTCTGTCACAAGGAGCTCGAGAGTGTGCACTATGATGTCTTTGGAGGCAAGAAACTCGTGTGTGCTCACTGTCATGGAGATATTGTCGCTGTGCACGGCGAGGGCATGGACAGCTGTGTGAAATGCCACAAGACTGCGCCTGACATCGTAAAGCCGGTGAAGTCAGAAGGAATGACGATCACCTGTCAGGTATGTCATGTGTACGATGATGCTGCGAGCATACACGGAGAACTGTCCGACCCGACTGGCTGCTACAAGTGCCACCGGACAACTGAGAACGCAACAGTCACTGAGATTCCGCACAACCTGCACCTGCCGATCGGTGTGACATGTGAGATGTGCCATATCCCGTCAGGCACCGACATAATCATTCCGCAGTGCAGCAACTGCCACGATGCAGTGGGCATACACCTGCTCTCAAATATCGGAGTCAGCGATACCGGGGCAGCGTGTACAGTCTGCCATGGCAGGTCGCCAGAGAAAGAGGTGAAGGAGACGCCAACGGCTGCAGAAGCAACACCAACAGATGAGAAGCCAGTAGAGGTGGAGGTCGTTGGTTCGGAAGACAAGAGTATCCCTGGTTTCGGAATGCTGCTTGCAGTAACCGCATTGATGCTTGCGGTGTACAGACGGAGAAGATGAGCAGGGCATGTACCTGCTTTTTTCATTTTTTTGTGATCGATCATAGCAGTTTGCTATGTATCTTTGGATTTAGATGATAAATCGATAGTTTTATATGGAATCGTGCTGCTTATATGATTGTGAGTGATCGCAGCAGACCAACAAGACCGCAACATACTCTGCTGCGCCCGGCGGAAACAACGTGAGAGGTGATAGGAAATGAAGATTCAAACTTGTGGTGAATGTGAAGAGGTGTCTCCAATGACATCTGTGACATCCATAAACTTGAAGAAGAAGAGATCGATCTGGGACTACGAGGAGATCGTCGGGAGACGCCCTCTCGAGTACCTGGAACGACTCGCTGAAAACGTGACCGGCAGTGTTCAGCACATCAACGCCACATACACCGGCGGGGGTGTTGCAGAGATTCTGTCCAGTTTGGTCCCATTATTCAATGGGCTGGATGTTGACACCGAGTGGAGTGTGATAAGAGGCGACGACAAGTTTTATTCAGTAACAAAAAGCTTCCACAACGCGCTCCATGGCAGCCTGAATGGCGTAATCGATGTGCGTAGTTATGATCGTCCGGATACGTCTTACAGACTCGGGCGGAAGGTCAATGAACTGATCATGAAACAGGAGATGTTCGAGACGTACCTGCGATGGAACGAGATCAATTCCGAGGAGATGGATATTGATTCCGATTTTGTCTTCATGCACGATCCCCAGCCGGCAGCCATGATACGCGCAAAGGCTAAGGACGCGGGTAAGTGGATATGGCGGTGCCACATCGACGTTTCAAACCCGAACGCTCTTGTATGGGACTTCCTCAGGAAGTTTGTCTCGGGATACGATGCGTCCGTCTTCTCTGCGCCGCTCTTTGCAAGACCCGACCTGAAGAACAGGCAGTTTCTTGTGCCACCATCAATCGATCCGTTGAGCGACAAGAACATCGAACTCTCTGAGAGCGAGATTGATGCGGTACTTGACAAATACGAAATCACGAGAGATAAGCCGATCATAACGCAGATATCACGGTTTGATCGCTTGAAGGATCTTCCCGGAACAATAGATGCGTACAAACGGGTGAGAGAACAGATCGACTGCCAGCTTCTGCTCGCAGGCGGGGTTGCAGCAGACGACCCCGAAGGAATGGAGGTTTATTGTGAGATTGCGGAGAAAGCCGGTTACGACGAGGACATCCACGTCTTGATCGGCTCCCCGCCATTCACAGAGATCGAGATCAATGCGTTTCAGCAGGCATCCGACGTGATCATGCAGAAATCGCTGAAAGAGGGCTTCGGACTGGTTGTGTCAGAAGGGCTCTGGAAGGGAAAACCCGTAGTCGGTGGCGCAACCGGCGGAATCCCGCTACAGATTCTCGATGGTGTCACAGGATATCTCGTGGATTCATCGGAGGGTGCGGCACAGCACATCGCAGATCTTCTGAAGAATCCAGAACTCGCACAGAAACTTGGAGAGAATGGAAGGGAGCATGTCAGAAATAATTTCCTGATAACGAGGCATCTCAGAGATTATCTGCTGCTCATACTCAGTCTTTAAGGACATGCGCAACAATGTATGGCGGGAACCACGAGATTACACAGTCTGCGAAGCAAAGGCGTTGCCATCTCCACGAGATTTCTGTGTTAGTCTTGTGGTACGTGTTTAGCCGCTCAACATTGCCCGCAATCTGGAGACTATTGAGACCTTGCTGTGCCATGTCGCCAGCACTGTCATGATCCGCTCATGAATTGATGTCCCTTTCCCATTACGTAGCGTCCCCATGATCTTCCGCTGGACCACATGCTCGCGAAGCGCCCTTTCCGCTCTGTTATTGGTCGGCTCAACACCCGGATGAATGACAAACGTGAACCAGTACTCAAAGCCATTCTCTATCTTGCCGATGAGCTTTTCCACTTTCTCATTTCCATAGCCTCTATTGATCCATCGTTTGAGCGTTGCTTGCGCATTATGCAACAGCTTCTCCCGAATTTCAGGTGGGGGATCACTCTCCAGCGCGCCAGTCAGTTTTTTGATAGAGTCTCGTGAGTGCTCGGTGTAAAGGAACCGCCTCCGCAATATCCTCGGCAAGATCCAACGATCTCCCAGTAGATGTGCCCAGCAACGTTGGATACGTTTTGTGAATTTTGCATACGGTTTCCAGCCATCACACACAATTATTCCCTTGAATCTCCTAGTCAGGACCTCCATCAGGACTTTCGTGCCCCGACTTTTCCGAATCGCAATAAAAGTCTATGGTTCTGACGTTTTCTGTGGTCGCTAACGGTAGCTCCCTCGCGTATGCAAAAAACACGGGCGCATCTCTCTCAACTTTGCGTCTCTGCGACTTTGCGACCTTGCGTTATATCAGAGGAACGCAAAGACGCGATGACGCAAGGGCGCAAAGATTGGAAACCACAGAATCCATCAGAATCAGAAAAGTCTCTGACGGTGTGGTGAATACCCCTATCCAGTACTTCTTTCCCTGAACTTTGATTGACGTTTCATCCACGTGTAGAATAGGAGCATTGCGAACTCGTTCCATAATTCGGTCATAGTCTGATTGAACCGCATCAGCGGCACGACGAGTGAGATCAAGTATTGTGGCAGTGCTGATCTCCAATCCATGCTCTCGAATCAGCGCGTTCCGAATCTTCCTGTGGGGCAGCCTATCTTCATATTTCAGCAGTGTCGCATGAGTAACCGTGTTGTTACCGAATCTACCTTCTTTTGGACAACTTGCATCAGTTGCAACGACTTCTTTATGGCAGTGTGGGCAGGTATAATGCGCAATTTTGTATTCGGTAACGATAACAGGTTGTGGTTCCGGAATCTCCTCGATTATCTTCGTTTCCACGCTGGATGGGGCACCAAGCTCAGCCCCACAGTCAGGACATCGATCTTTCGTGACCTCCACCTGCTTATCAGGCTTTGCGGGAGGTCTTGTCACACCCTTATGACCTTTCTTCTGCCCCGGCTTCTTCCCACCGCTTTCATTCTGATCTTTTTTGCGATTGCCGTTACGCTTCAGGCTTGGTGGTGTATGTGCGTTCTCATACATAGTCAGTTGGCAACGAGTTCCCTTATGCGTCCTTTAAGCGACTCGTTCTCACGCTCGAGTTTGTCAATAGCGTCTTGAAGTTGCTTGATGCTTGCGTTCTTGTCCATCATCCTCTTGGGGGACTATCACAGTAATAATATAAAATTTTTGTGGTCGAGAATGTGTTTCGGATCGATCTGGAAGAACAGTAGAATGAGTGGTTATGAGGGAGAGCTAAACACATACATCGTTTCTAATGCTTGCGTGATCCCTGATAAATTCATGAAACGACCTTTACTCTTATAGTATATATAGTATTCTATCGAATGGAGTGATGTGATAAAACCATTGGTATAGCGATTCATTGCTTGTCAGATGACAATACTAACACCATCATTGAGGATTCAGTATACTTCCACTTCTTTGAGTTACCCTCTGATTTGGAGCGGATACCCGCCAGCCTTCGCGTCTTCAAACGATATCACCTCGTAGCCGCATTTCGGACATATAAAGCCTCGAACTGGTAGTGTTCCTTTTGGATAACGGATATTTAGTATCGCCTCATCCATATCCAGGTTGCAACTGTGGCATGCAGGTCTATTTTCAGACGAGTTTCCTTCTTGTTGCTGAGACGCTTCTGATATGTATAGCGTCTCCATATTCGTCATAATACGCGATTTTTCTGACGTTTGGATGAAGTTTTATTGGCTCTTCTCTGTTTTGCACAGGTGACCCGAACGTTTTCAGTCCCCGATGCCCCCTGCGTCCTTAAACCGCACCTTGACCGCATCCGCATGTGCGTCCAGCCCCTCCTCGCTTGCTATCGCCACAATCGTGTCCCTAATCTCTGATAGCCCATCTTTGCTGATGATCTGGACGCTCGACTTCTTTGTGAAATAACCGACATTCAGACCCGAGTATGTCCATGCGTGCCCCGCGGTGGGCAGCACATGGTTCGTGCCTGATGCGTAATCGCCGGCTGAGACCGGAGCGTAATCGCCAACAAAGATCGATCCGGCATTGTAAACGCTGTTCAGCACATTCAACGAATCTTTGACCATAATCTCAAGGTGCTCCGGTGCGAACGTGTTTGAAAACTCGACGCACTCATCAATCGAGTCGAAGATCAAAATTGCGCCACGTTCGAGCGACTTCTGGATGATCTCTGATCGAAGAGCATCTGCCGCCTTTGATTCGATCAGTTCGAGCGTACCATCTGCAACCGCGTCTGATGTTGTTGCAAGGACCGCTATGGCATTCGGATCGTGCTCTGCCTGCGCCACCATGTCCGCTGCAATGAAATCGGGATGTGCAGTCTCATCTGCGATGATCAGAACCTCAGAGGGTCCTGCAGGAAAGTCGATTCGGGTCGGAACCAGCATCTTTGCAGCGGTCACATACACGTTCCCGGGTCCAACGATCCTGTCGACCGCTGGCACAGTCTCTGTGCCGTAAGCCATCGCAGCGATCGCCTGAGCGCCACCGACGCAGAAGACCCGATCAACGCCCGCAATCGATGCGGCAGCAAGCGTCAGCGGATGTACGCCCCCGTCGCCACCCGAAATCGGCGGGGTGCACATAACAACCTCCGGGACCGAGGCAACCTTAGCGGGAATGATTGTCATCAGCGCTGTTGATGGGTACGATGCCGTCCCGCCCGGGACATACGCTCCGATGCAGTCCAAAGGCGTCGTCTTCTGCCCGAGAACGATTCCGGGTGCAATCTCACTCAACAAGAGGTCGGCTTCGAGCTGGGACTCGTGAAACCTCCTGATATTGTCGGCTGCGGTCTCGAGATGCCACAAAATTTCAGGGTCAACTATATCAAATGTCGCGGATATCGCATCTGCCGCAACCTCGATTGCGAAGAGCGAGACAGAATCGAACCGTTTTGTGCATTCGATCAATGCAGCGTCGCCTCTGGCAGCCACATCTTCAAGAATCTTCGAAACAGCCGGTTTCACATCCGTAATCTCGGACTCCCGGTTCAAAAGGGGCATGAGTTCGGCATCAGTCAATCGTGCGTGGTGTTTTTTGAGCATAATTCTTTGTGGGGGGGAGGCATGATAAATATTGGTACGTGTGTAGCGGCACTCTCGATTTTTCCAGCGGTATATGTTTAGCGGAGGCGAAAAAACCACGAGATTACACAAGATTGACACAGAAATCTTGTGGGAATCTATGTGATCTTGTGGTTAGCTAAACAGGTACTTCCAGTGAAATCGCCATGCCAGCATATTCTACTGCAGAGCGCAAATAGGGCACAATCGAAAATTCCAGTGAAATGCACCCGGAGACTTTTGTTCTTTGCGCCATCGCGTCTTTGCGTCTTTGCGTTATTGTTTTCTAATTTAACGCAAAGGCGCAAGGGCGCAGAGACGCGAAGA
>JAYEFS010000226.1:0-3122 GCA_034658695.1 Methanobacteriota archaeon
GTTCCGTTCATCGCCGTGTTCCGTTAAGACCAGTTCCGGCTTCGGACGCATGTTCTTGATGTATTTCATCAACTGATCCCGGTCAGAGTGTCCTGAGAATCCATCCACAGTGCAGACCTCCAGCTTGATATTAAGCACCTCGGATTCGCCCCTTCTCGTTATCGGAATCTCCTTTCGCCCCTTCTGGATTCGCTGCCCGAGCGTGCCCTCTGCCTGGTAACCAACAAATATCAACGTGCTCTTCTCATCGGGTGCAAACGCCTTGAGATACTCCATGATCGGACCACCGTTCATCATTCCCGAGGTCGCGATTATGATTGCGGGGTTGAGATCGCTCAGGAGATCTTCCCGCATGCTGTGCGAATCGACCCTGACGAAACACTCCGCAAGGAAGGGGTTCATCCCTTTGTGGAAGATCAGGCTGCGTAGATCGCTGTTCAGATACTCCGGATGTGTGGTGTGAATCGCAGTCGCCTCCCAGATCATGCCGTCCAGATAAATCGGAACCTCTGGGAGTTTTTTCTTTCGTATCGCCTCTTCGAGAACCAGCATCACATCCTGACTTCGCCCGACAGCAAAGGCAGGAATCAGCACCTTCCCACCGCGCTCAAGCGTCCTCTTCGCAATCTCGGTAAGGTTCGCCTCTGCGACGTTTCTGTGGGGCTGGAAATCGTTCGAGCCACCATAAGTCGCCTCCATAACCACGGTTTCAGCTCTCGGGAAGTTGTTAACAGCGCTATCGAACAATCTCGTCTTTTCGTACTTGAAATCTCCTGTGAAGACTACGTTGTGCAAGCCATCGCCAACATGAAAGTGAGCAACCGCCGATCCAAGGATGTGCCCCGCGTTGTGGAATGTTAACTTCATGTCGGGCGCGATATCAGTAACGCTCCCATAATCCAGAACGACCGTGTGTTTGAGTGTCTCCCTGACCATATCCGACCCATACGGATTCCGTCTCCCCTCTTTATTTGCAACGTCGATGTAATCAAGCTGCAGAAGTGCCATCAGATCACGTGTGGGTGGAGTTGCGTACACCGGACCCTGATACCCGTATTTGTACAGCAATGGCACAAGCCCGCAGTGGTCGAGATGCGCATGCGTCAGAACCACACCATCGAGGTGACTGATCGGGGAGGCTTCCGGGATGTAGAGGTATGGTGTACCGCCACCATTGTCCTCGGCACCAACATTGATTCCGCAATCGATCAGTATCCGGGTCTCCGGAGTTGATAGTATGAAACAACTCCTCCCGACCTCTCTGGCGCCGCCAAGTGCGGTTATACGGATCCACCGGTCAGGGGACGTGACACTACGATGTATCTTCTTCCCGAGATCACAGAGTATACGTTTACGCTCATCAAGGCTCTCGCGCATCAAACGTCTCACATTTCGTATCGTTGAGGACTCAATCGGCGGGGTGCGCACGACCTTCGGCGTCCAGCCAATGTGTCTTGTGATCTCGCGAAGCATTGACCCGTGCTGTCCGATCACAAGCCCGGGCTTCTCAGCCTCGATCACCACTTCCCCGGTGTCGCTGTTAAAATAGTGGTTCGTGATACCCGCGTCCTTCGGCGATATCTTCATGATCGTGTCGATCGCCTCATCCGGCGGATACAGCACGCTCTTGTCAGGACGTATCACGACCCGTTTGCGCACCTCTTTTGCAATCGAACGTACAGCTTCGCCATTATCTGCCAGTTTCCGCGGCTCCTTTGTATATAAAACCAGCTCAGGACCTTCAAACTCCAGATCCGATATCGTTACCCCTGCCGGAAGCTTCTTTCTGATCTGCTGCTTCAGTCCGGACAGTGTGTCTTCTATTCCCATTGGAGCTAATTCCCCAGTTCCGCGATCGCCTTTTTGATCTCGTCATCACTCATCTGCTTATACTCGCCTTGCTTGATGATCACAACATTGATCCCATCTCCCGATGCCACATCCCGTTTCATGACATTATGAAGCGCACGTACTGCAAGTTTGGCGCACTCCTCTGTAGACGTACCTTCCCGGTACCGATCCTCAAGTATGCCATAAGCGATCGGTGACCCTGATCCGGTGGAGACTGCTTTTCGCTCCTCGAGTCTTCCTCCGAGTGCGTCCAGCGAGTAGATGCATGGCCCGGTCTTGTCCACGCCTCCGAGCAGGAGCTGGACATAGAACGGAAACATTCGTTGCGCTCCAAGCACGCTGGAGAGCAGGTTCGCCATCGCCCTGATTGTCATCGGCTCATGTGTTCGCATCTTGTGCAGACTTGATTCAACAGAGATGACCCGCACAAGCCGCTGAGCGTCGCCGACTGCGCCTGCTGTTGTCATGGCAGCCGTATCATCGATCTGATAAATCTTCTGTGCATCCTTATTTGCGATGAGATATCCCATCGTCGCCCGTTTCTCGCTTGCAAGGACGACCCCGTCCTTACAAACCATACCAATAGTGGTTGTACCTTTTAATACATTATCTTCCATCCAAGCACCTCACAAAGTACCTCATCAATGGAAAAATGAGCTTCTCACTTAAGCAATGTACTCTGTCCGGTATATAAGGTTTTCCATGGTCGGGGGCTGTTAGTTCAGGTGGCGCCGGGTCACCGTCTTCAGAGTAAGGCTCCCGCAAAGACACGTTTACCACAAATCTAACTCTGTAAAATCGTTAAACGCCTGTCAGCGTAACGGGGCATGGCAGTTCATAAGAGGAGGTCTGCCCACCTCCCGCATGGCGTTACCCTTAAGTACGATGCTACCGATGATGTGCGTGCTTGCCACATGTATGCATGAGGCATAAGCAAAGGTGTTTCCACAGGATGTGATAAAAGATATGAAGAGTGACTTTTTGGCAGAACGCCCTTTTATCGTCCGAGAAACTTACCGACGACTACTAGAAGAATCTGAGAATTACAAATAGTTAACGAGAGGAGAATCGTATGGAAAACGAAGAACCACGTATCGGTGTCTTTGTCTGCGAATGCGGCGTCAATATCGGAGGGTATCTCGACACCCAGGCGGTAGCTGATTACGCGCTGACCCTTCCGAATGTCGTGCATACGAAGGTCAATAAGTTCACATGCGCAGATTCGGGACAGGCAGAGATACAGGCAGGAATAAAGGAGCATAACCTGAACA
>JAYEFS010000227.1:0-3121 GCA_034658695.1 Methanobacteriota archaeon
CTTTGCGCCTTCGCGTCTTGGCGTCTTGGCGTTTCTCTGATTTAACGCAAAGGCGCAAAGGATGAATAAGTCTCTTCTGACATCTTTTGAAAACCACAGAATCCATCAGAATCAGACAATTTTATCCATCAAAAGTACATTCCTTTCAATGCTATGCGAAAAACATGGCAGTATCAGGTGCTTACTCAATTCAAAGCGGCACTTCCAAAGAACATAGTATTTTCAATACTCATAGATCGGCTTTTCAAGAAGTATCGAAAGGGATTTTACGTATATTTACCAGAAGAAGCCAGAATCACGAACAAAAAAAGGATAGCAAAGTATGTGGCCAGATATGTCAGACACCCAGCTGTTGCAAACACACGATTGCACCGCTGCGATGGAAAAACGGTCACATTCTGGTAATGCGATAGCATCGCCGAAGGCACGGGGACCATGATGGTACGAGACACTTTGTGACGATGACGGTGCGAGAGTTCATTCAAGCACTGATTCAGCATATTCCAGATCGGAATTTTAAGATGATACGGTATTACGGTGCATACAGCCGTAGAATTAAAGGAAGATACTCCAAGCACTTACAGAGAAGTATAAAACAAGCGACATTTGATGATTTTCTTAAGAATCCGAACATGGGGGCACCAACATGCCCAAATTGCGGTGAGAAAATGATATTTATGTACTATGAGAAGGGACCACCAAAGGAAAATGAGGTTTTCGGATGCAAATTATCCGATTGGAATCATCCGATGCTTAGCCCGAGCTGTAACTGATTTGCACCCGTAGGGTGCTTTCTTGATGGAGATCAATACGGTGATTGCCGGCGGATATACTTTAACCACAGGAAATTGACGCGGGGGAGGGTCTCATCTGGTTCTGATGATGGGGGTTTTCATCATATTCACCTCCAAATGAGTTTGGGGGCATCCGCGGAGCCGCGGGGGGGTTACCGACCCCCTTTCGAGCGAAACAGCAATCGCAGTCGGTAACCCCGTGTTAGGCGATGTGGCAGGAACCAGCTTTTGACCTATTACGCTATAGTCCTCACGCACCCTCACGGACGTAATCAGGTTTTGGGGAACGATTGCGATAGAGGACGTTCGCGATGTCGCCTGTTATGTATATCGCTCCCGATGGTCCCACCGCCACGCCGTTGAATATCCACGTAGGCGTATAACCCTCTATACCCTCTGCACCCAGCAGAAGCCCTTCTGCAATGGTTCTGACCTCGCCCGTCCCAAGGTCAATGGACGAGAGACGTCCGACTCCGGTCTCAACGACCAGCAGGCTTCCGTCCGGCGCTACCGCGAGCCCTTCCGGGGCGGATAGGTTTGCTGCTACTGGAATCGGTTCTGCTAGCGGCTCACCATCTGCTATAATCTGTTGCACCATGCCGGTAGCCCAATCGCTGACCCAGAGGTCATCGTCGGTCGCTGCCAGTCCCACAGGCAGAGCGAGTCCATCGGCAGAATCTGCGAGAATGACACGCCCCTCATCGCTTGCCTGGGTGACACGACATGCCCCGGCTTCGAATCCGCGTTCAACGACGATGAGGTCGCCCTGGAATCGGATCGCGTTTATCGGCACCGCAAAGTCCGTGTACTCCTCCAGCACCTCACGTGTCTCAGGACTCCAGACCTGAACCGTATTAGAAAAGACCGACGACAACACCAGGTTATCACCGTCAGGAGAGGCCGTCTCCGGACTTGTGATGCCGGGCATTCCAATGTAGTGCCGCTCGATACTCCGCTCTTCGCCTGTCAGCCCGTCGAACTCACGAAGGGTAAAGAGGTCCGCCACAAACACGGACTCACCATCAGAACGAGGCAGTACGGCGACACCGCCGCCAGCCGCGATCATGCCGCCTGAACTCACGGTCCGCGTTGTGCCGTCGGCAAGCACCTCGAAGATTGCGCCGTCCGGACCATGCGAGACGAACAGTCGATCATGCGAGTCGAACGCAAGGTTATCCAACCCGGACGGCAACCGGGCAATCACCTCTTTTTCCCCGGTCTCTGCATCAACGCGAAGGATCTCGCCATTGGTATAGTCGACAACGTGCAGACCACCCTCTGAGTCGAACTTCACAGCCGCCGGAACGCCGAAGCCATCAGCCACCGTTGTGATCGTTCCATTATCCACATCAACGCGCACCACCTCGCCTTTAGTCCAGATCGGACCGTACAGGAACCCATCAGGTCCAAAGTCCATTCCGTTTAAGAAACCCAGATCCTCAGCGATTAAGCGAGGCGGATCAATGAGGTCACTATCGAGTTCGTAGAGCGCGTCGCCCATGAAATCCAGAGCAACGAACAGGCGACCGTCATCAGAGACGGTGATGGGGTTGACGCCGGGCGCAACGAACTGGCTGGTGCAGACACCATCCGGCGATAGTCGCCCTACCTCGCCGGTCATAATCGACGTCCAGTACAGCGAGCCGTCTGGTCCAAAGATGAGATCGTCCGGTCCTTCCACACCCACGTCTGGACCGATCCGGTCCAGCATCTCGCCTGTTTCCGGGTCCATGACCACAATCTCCCTGCCAACAATAGAGGCGATGTGCAGTCGATCGTCGCTATCGAAGATGATGCCGTTGGCACCATCGATAGGCGATCCCTGCACGAGGATCGTTACGGCGGCTTCCGGCTCTGGCTTTACATCACCCGATGGCTCTATGCAGCCTGATACGATGAGCCCCAGAGCCACCAAGAGCATCGTTACATACAATAGTTTTTTCATTGGTATTTTCCTCCTGTTTATTTTCATCGTCTTCTTATGTATTATGTCCTATGACTAACTCTTCTGTTGTTGTCACAACCCCCAACATCGGGAAGATCGCCTTCATCGGAAATTCCTGCATCTCTTTGCTTTCGCTCACTGTACAATCCTCCAGCACGATGCAATCAAAATCCCTATCCACCGCACCTCTAACCGTTGCCTCAACGCAGAAATTTGGTATCCGCTCCAAATCAAAGGGTAACTCAAAGAAGTGGAAGTATACTGAATCCTCAATGATGGTGTTAGTATTGTCATCTGGCAAGCAATGAATCACTATACCAATGGTTTTATCACATCACCCCATTCGATAGAATACTATATATATCAGAAGAGTAAAGATTGT
>JAYEFS010000228.1:0-3119 GCA_034658695.1 Methanobacteriota archaeon
TATCGAATATGGAAAGTTGCACAGCAGTTGGGACAGCTTATGGTTAAAAAAATATGTGGCTTGGTTTCCACTATCTTTAATTATATTATTCTTAAGTTTACGAATATGGGTTCGTCAGAAGTGAAACCGTGTGTCGATCATGGCGGAGTTCTCTGCGCTCCATACACACTAACCAAATATACATCCTACATAAAGTTTGCGTAATATCTTAGTAGAAATTTTATAAAAACGGCAAACCCAAGAGAACCACCAAAAAATAACCGCGGAAAAGCACCTTCCGACACCCTGCCGCAGCAACACGTCACCCTATTTTGATCATCGAGCTGTCGACGGACGATATACGCCGGCATCGAAATCACACCTCGAAGAACCAGCCCCGAGATCGAGCAACAACTCACTCCCTCCCACCGAACCACTTGGCATGCATCTCTTCGTATGTCCCGTCCTCCAGTGTCTTTACCAGCAGAAGATCAAGTTCCTCCCGCCATGGGCTGCCCTTTGGGTAGGTGATGCCGTAGGTGAAGCTCTCGAAGGTCTGGGGTGCCAGTGCCAGCATGGAGTCGGGGTTGTTCTTGAGGTGATATCTGAGAAGCGGCATGTCGTGGACGACCGCGTCCACTTTTCCCTCCTTGAGAAGTGCAACAGCCTCACCCAGTGATTCGACCGGAACGGTCTGCATGCCGCGCTCTTCAGCAAGGAAGACGGTCTGGGTTCCGGCGATGACAGCCACCGGTCTTGCAGCAAGGTCGTCCGGACCAAGGATAGCCGGAGCATGCAGCTGGGAGACTGTCATCGCGCTGCTGAACGTCGCAACCGTGAAACCAAATATAGCGATGCCGATGATGATGACGAAGGACGCGAACGTCTTGCCCAGAGGTTTCTTGGGATATACGTCGCCGTAACCCACCGTCGACATCGTGACGATCGTCCACCAGACCCCGGTGGCAACGCCCCGGAGGTAGCTTGTGTGGAAGTGTCCATCTTCCTCACGCTCGATGAGCCAGATGATGTGACCTGCAATGATCATGCAGACGATGACCAGAATGATGCCAAATACGACGTTTCTTGTGAAGATCTGGGATAACAGGTCTGGCGTGGGTTCCTTTTCGGCGATGATGCCGAGGTCAGCCAGATAAAATGGATGGCTGAACTCGAAAGAGCCGAGCCTCTCTGAGGTGATGGTCGTTGCCGCGATGCCGAAATCGACCCTCCCCTCTCTTATCGATGTTAGATGCGTGGGAATGTCAGGGTCAATGTAATAGGAGACAGAGACAGGCTCCTCTAGTTGAGCCAGTATATGTTCGAGCAGGTCGATACTGAACCCGCTCACCGAACCATCATCTGCGACGATTATAAAGGGCTCCGCAGGTTTTACGCCCACCACGAGCTCAGACTCGCCGCCCGCATGGGACGCACAGAGGACGAGCATGAGACATGCAGCAAGCATCCATTTCATCGCGTATCTTGATATCCCTGCAGTTTAAAATCCTTTCTAAATCCAAACATTGCCAGAATTGTATATGTTTAGCCACTCGACCTCAACCTCAACATCCGGAAGCTGCTTCAGTCTTCTGTCTTTGCGCTCCTTGACAAGTTCGTTTCACTCGGAGGGGATGGCTGTTATATATCCTTTTGCAATATTCCTTCCGCTATTTTAGACGAAAACAACTCATAAAATCTCAGAAGAAGGATCATACTACGTAAATCGTATGAGATTGCGGTTTAATATTAGGGGACTGTAATCATTTTATTATGCAGCAAAGGTTCAAGAATCTTCGATGCATGCAATATCTCAATTCCTACAATTTCTTTACTCATATTCAATTCCATTATGACACCATCTGCGATCTCAACGAATTCCTCTTCTGCCCCTTCCTTCATGAAAATATAAAGCGTATCGCCCCCCACATCATAATTAACCTTTGGCTTTGCTCCGAAAATGTATACCCGTGCAACATCTGACATCTGCCCCCACGCCAACTATACAACCGCCCCCAATGATGTCGTTATTGGCAATTCAGGATGATCACACTTTTTCCAGCTTACGAATCGATCACAAACGCCATCCCATCCGCAGCGATCGCAACATCGCAGTCGCAGTACTCGCGAACCGTTTGCACCATCTCGTCCTCAAACCCCCTGGTATGTGGATACAGGTGCGTGAGAACAATTCGCGCAACCGATACTGCACCCATCATCTCGCCGAGCGCCCGTGGCGTTGTGTGATTGGTCACATCCGGAACCGAGTCAGGAAATGAGCACTCGTGGATCAGAATCTCGGCGCCATCACTCAGACGTGCGATGCTCCGAACAGGCTCGGTGTCTCCGGAATAGACGATCGCAACTCTTCCGGCATCATCGGCGATTCCGTAGCCGAGCGACGGCATGCCGTGCGCAGTCTTCGCGCAGACGATCTCGTGTCTTCCAATCGAGACTCGGTCATGATCCGCCAGATCAGTGACATCGATCGCAATCTTGTCCCGCATATATGGATAGGCATCAAAGAGTCTCGCAACCCAATCCATGGTGCCGGACGGTCCGTAAATCTTGAGATTGTTGCTTCCTGAGAGCCATTTCGCCTTTATGAGGCTCATGACATCCGCAACATGATCGAGGTGTAGATGCGTGAGAAAGACGTGCCTGATTGCGTTGCAGTCTGTGAGGCGGGGGAGAACTCCGCTCCCGCAGTCGAATAAGACCGGACAATCGAGCTCGATTAATATTCCCGACTGCACCCGGTGCGGCTGGGGCATGGCGACGCCGGTTCCGATGAATCGTATCCTGATGCTCATGATTATCAGATGTGATGCGTAGATCAAAAGATTTCCCTATTTCTGATGCTTTCTGTGGTTGCTAACGGTAGTCCCCCGCGTATGTGAAAAAACGCGGGCATATCACTCTCAACTTTGCGCCTTTGCGCTAAATCAGAGGAACCGCAAAGGCGCAAAGATTAAAAATCCACGCCCTTCGGCATTTTTCGAGAATCACAGAATCCATCAGAACCAGAAAAATCTGGTTCTAACGTTTTCTGTGGTCGATAGCAGTAGCCCTCACGTGTGTAGCAATCGCGGGTGCCAACATCATACCTTTGCGTCTCCGCGCCTTTGCGTTAAACTATA
>JAYEFS010000229.1:0-3114 GCA_034658695.1 Methanobacteriota archaeon
CGGTTGATTTGGATTGCATTTGGTCTGGTCGAAAATAAGATTGTGACTGGTGATGCGCTTCGAGAGCAAAAATTTGAGTGAGCAATCACGGCAGTTTGAGTGGGTGGGGCCATAATTAGAATTGCTGTCCAGTATCTGATCTGCGCTGACCCCCCTGTATCGCTCAGGGGAGATGCACGAGCCAGCAACATCCAGTGTGCCCCCATAATCCAGATGAACGGTGTTCTCCTTCTGCATCGAGAATGCAAGTTCCTTTAGAACGTCCCTTACAAGCTGCTCATTCGATGATAACACCCTACCCTTCTCTCGATAATGGGTGATGATACCTTCAACCGACTCACGATATATCCCAGCCCGGTCATCAGCTATTTTATCGTTCTCTTGCAGCCAGATGACAAGATGCAGCATCATTGGGTTTTTGCACAGGAGTTTCAGCCGCTCAGTCCGGTGGTCAAAGATGCGGCTGATGAGTGCGTCAGCTTTGCCTTCCTCGCCGAGATATTTGTGGATATATCCTTCTATTTTAAGGTCATCGAGTTCAACAAGCTCAGATACCTTGCAAATAGTCTTAAATCCCTCAAAAAACCCAGGTCTTGACGAAAGTACAAATTTACATCGCGAAAACCCGGACATGAAATTTTGAATCTCTGCTATTGGCTCGAAGTCTTCTGAACCCCCAAGCAGGTCGAGACCGTCGAGAAAGATCGCGAGTTTCCCATCATTCAACAGTTCTTTGAAATCCTCTTCTTCGAGTCCGTTTTCGTGTGCAATCATAAGCGCATGATCGTAAAACATCCCTCGTTTGAACCGCCCGAGATCAACATAGAGCGGTATCAGCCGTTCGGCACCCTCCAGATAGCTCTCAGCATACACGAGAGTGAGCCACTTCAAGGTGGTGGTCTTGCCCATGCCGGATGCACCCGAGATGATTAACCGCCTCTCCTGCGCCACAACATCTTTCACATCGAGTTCACCTCTGCCGCCGCTTTCATCCTGCAGGCGCACGGACCTGAGAAGGGGTTCTTTTGCGTTGAGATGAGTGTACAGCAAGTCCCACTGGCTAATATCAGGGTTGTTTATCACTTGACGCAGATATTCTTCGATGTGGTCTGGCATGATGGTGTTTGTACAGGTATTATCTCGATTTTCGGTGAAACGTAAATCACATCCCAAAAGGTGTCACGCGGGTGCGACACGTTCCACCCTTTTCAAATGTCCATTCTTCAATCGCGTCGTTATCATTGGTAATTCTACATGTGTTCCGTGACGATAAAAGGACATGCCATTCCAATTCGCCGAAAGTCAGGTACTATAGATCTAGCGCATGTTCACGCCGTAAAACATTCTCATACACTTCCAATGTCTTTTTGGCGATATGATCCCAGGTATAGAACTTTTTCACCCGCTTTTCCCCGGTTTCCCCCATCTTTTTCATCAGATCCGGATTATCAAGCATGTAGTTGATGCACCATGCGATCGACTCTGGCTGCATGTATGCCTTAATCCCGTCCTTGAAGTTGTCGATGACATCCACCGCCTCTGTACCGACGACAGGCTTTCCGACGCTCCAGCCCTCAAGAACCACGATTCCGAACGGCTCATTGCGACTTGGCACACAGAGCAGGTCGCAGAGTTTCATCAGTTCATTCAGTTCTTTATCCGAGACATACCCGGTAAATCTACACGACTGATATACGCCGAGTTCTCTTGCAAGTTCCTCGTACTTCTGCCTGAACCCGCCCTCGCCAGCGAATATGAATTTGACGTCCCACCTATGTGCAAGTATATGCGGCATCGCTTCGATTAGGAGATCCACACCCTTCTGGTGAACCATCCTCCCGACAAAGAGGACGACCGGCGCAAGCGGATGGATCCCATAGCGCTCCTTAGTCGGTCCCGGATCGATATTCAGCTTTGAGCATGAGATGACGCCGTTTCCAATGATTTCGATCTTGCCATCAGGAATCTGGTATAACTCCCTGATCTCGCCATGCATCTGCCCGGATGTTGTGATCACTGATGAGGACTCATAGCCTGCAAGCCATTCTCGATGTGCAATCTCCTTTGACACCCATGAATCCGAGTGGCAATTCCCATTTCGCCCCCATTCCGTACTGTGATACGTGATAATGAATGGAATATTGCTTCTTCTCTTAATTTCAGTGAGGGCGGTGACCGGATGCCAGTCATGCCCGTGTATGATGTCAAATTTCCCAAAGACCTCCTCCACCGCATAGAACCTCTCAACCATCGTCGCACACATCGCATTCATCTGATCGACGATCCCGCCGGATTGGTCATGCGCACACCGCTCGTAATGCACGCCACGTATCTCTTCGTACTCGCTTTCATCACCAATTCGTGTGAAGATGTGAACCTCGTTTTCTTCGGCAAGGATCTCTGATAGATCAGTCACATGCGGCGCAATGCCGCCAACCCTGACCGAATGCAGACTCTCCCAGGCAAAGATTCCGATTCGCAGATCACTGACTGCCGTACGCTCGCCCCCATATATTAAGCATGTCAGGTGGTGGCATCAGGTTATCCACACCGGTTTCACAATCCCCAAATTCTGCGAATCTCCTGTAGGGCGCGGCATCAGACCAGTGGATATCACTGAACGCGCCGTGTTCGGTGCAGGTCGCAGTCTTCGTAAAGAGCATCCGCCCATTCTCTTTGTATATAGTCATATTGATCATTTATTTTTTTTGCATTCCGGACAGGGTGATTTTGTTCGCACACACCACCCACCAACTTCGATTGCTTTCATCACGGATTGCAACCACTAAATAAGTTTGGGTCTTTGGTAATTCGCGTTGCATGTATGGGGACTGTATCACACTACAAAACAAAACCACTATCAGGTGCTTCAATAGGTGGTAAATCCGAAGAAGTTAAGAGTCGATCTGAAAAATTGTGGATTGGGTGAATGAAAAGCTTTTTATGCAAGGTTACAATGTAACCATCTATGAAACGGGAAAATGTGTTATTAGTCCGAGTAGATGATCATGTTTATGATAGAGTGGATGAAATAGTAGATGATTCAAGAGATTTAGGTATGACGAAGTCGGAATGTATATATACAATACTTAAAGTGTTTTTTGGAGTGAACAA
>JAYEFS010000230.1:0-3089 GCA_034658695.1 Methanobacteriota archaeon
ACTGATAGGCGGGGTTCATAATCGGACTAATGAAACCACTACACCGAACTGATCCCGTTTTTGTTTCGTTCAGTATTTGATGCAAAAATCCTGATTCTGATGGATTCTGTGGTTTCCAATCTTTGCGTCTTTGCGTCATCGCGTCTTTGCGTTCCTCTGATCTCTTGGAGAATAGCAACTACATCCACGTACCATTGTATCACCTCATTTGTATGCTTGCACGTGAATACTGATGAGCTTCCCTGTACGTCTGTCGTCCATTCCGGGCTCGTAAAAAGGGTGCTCGGCAACGATCGTAACATCTCGGAAACCTGCTTTCGCAATCGTGTCTATATATTCTTGCGTCTCCACGGCTCCTGCGATACATTCTGTCTACGCATCAAAGCTCTGCCTGACATCCTCAGGAAGTTCTCCTTCGGTTACAATGTCCGATATAAGAACCCTGCCATTCGGCTTTAAAACCCTGAATACTTCCTTGTGGGTGGCTAATTTATCCGGTGAGAGGTTGACGACGCAATTACTTATGACAACATCGATAGAATCGTCCTCAACAGGTAAGTTCTCTATTTCGCCTGCCCTGAACTCAACATTCTTGTAGCTGCCTAACCTTGCATTCCCTCTTGCCTTTTCAAGCATCTCAGACGTCATATCCACGCCGATGACGTTCCCGTTCTCGCCGACTTTCTGGGCGGCAAGAAAAACATCCACGCCTCCGCCAGAACCAATGTCTAAAACGGTTTCGCCTGCTTTCAATTCTGCCAGTGCTGTCGGGTTGCCGCACCCAAGCCCCATCACAGATCCTTCCGGGATATTTCTGATTTCTGCCTCCGAATACCCTATCGATTTTGCCTGTTCAACAATGCCTGCGTTGCAGGCGCAACATGAGCAGCAAGAACCCGCATTTGATGCAATTTCGGCATATCGATCCTTTACAAATTGTTTAATCTCTTTTTCATTCTTCATGATTCACCTCGAATTTCAGTCTCATTTCGCATCTTCGATCTGATGATCTCTTCCAGTTTCTTCTTAGATGGTGCCTTGCCGACGACCACGATCTCGTCGTTGACAACAACAGTCGGAGTCATCATAATCCCGTACTTATCGCCTTCTTCACTGAGAGCGCTGTGCTTTTCAACAACAACGCCCCCACCGATTCTCTCCGAAACCTTCTTTGCGGTGTCATAAGCCACTTTGCATTTGGCGCAAGGGGGATCTGATCCGAATACCTTTACAATTATATCCATATTCTTATCTCCATATAGTATTTCCAGCCACAAATCCCGCGGTGGTAGCCACGACCACGGTGATTGTGATATAGACTGATGCCTTCCTGACACCCATCACACGGCTGATCACGATCATGTTCGGAAGCGAGAGCGCAGGTCCTGCAAGAAGCATCGCAAGCACCGGTCCCGGTCCCATCCCGAGTCGGGTAAGCGAATCGATGATCGGAACCTCGGTGAGTGTCGCAAAGTACATCAGTGCCGCAGCAACCGACGCTATCAGATTACTCCGTATCGAGTTTCCTCCGACAAACCGCACAACAAGGTCTGCTGGTACCAGTTCAATAATAATACCTGCAAAGAATACACCCACCAGCAAGAGCGGGAATATCTTCTTTGTGAGATCCCATGTCTCATACAGCCAGTCGTGAATCTGTTCGCAATCAAACCACTTTCCTGAGACGTAGACCGTCAGAAGCACCAGCGGTCCGATGATCAGTCCCCGCCACAGCCACGCCTCGATGACGCCACCGAGCACAAGAATGGCGAGAAGCAGCATGAAGATTGTGGTCTGGTGCAGCGGGTTGATCCCGCTCTCGCCAGCAGCCGAGATCGTCCTGCCCTTCGCTTTATCCTCGCTTCGGAAGACCGTAGCCATGACGATGCCTATGACAATAGACATGCCGACAGCAGCCACGGCACGGGCAGCACCGATATCAAAGCCGAGTATCTGCGCAGTGTAGACGATTGCGAGCAGGTTAATCGCGGGTGCTGCGAATAGAAACGTTGACGCAGGACCAATTCCAGCGCCCCGTTTGTAGATTCCGGCAAAGAGCGGCAGCACCGTGCAGGAACAGATCGCAAGAAGCACGCCGCTTACCGATGCCACGCTGTACGAGAGGTATTTAGGCGCATCTGCTCCAAAGTAGCGCAGCACAGACTCTTTTGAGAAGAGCGAGGCGATGGCGCCTGCAAGGAAGAATGCAGGCACGAGGCACATCAGCACGTGCAGCGCCAGATACTCTTCCAGAGTTTCGATGCCAGCCAGAAGCAACGTTTCGATTGTCATAGTATTGTGGTCTCCCAAATTCAATTACCAATGGCAAACGTTATCTATGGTGCCTGCCATTATTTCAATAATGTTTGTAATACCACTTAAATATTGTGATTTCAAAGAAGTTTGAAATACCGTTGAAAGAGGTTGAGATATGCTTGAAATCATGGATGAGATTGTGATACCTGATTCGATCAGATGTGAACTGGATGGAAAAGGCGGAATCGCTGGAATCGCTGGATTGCTGCCCGACGACCAGAAGATAGCAGTCATTGTATCAATCACCCGTGCACTGTCAGATCCCATGCGGCTCAGGGTGCTCTTTGCGCTCTCAATGCAGCCGATGTGCGTCTGCCTCCTCGTTGCGATGACGGGATATGCGTACTCAAAGATGTCGTATCATCTGTCTGTACTAAAGGAGAGTGGTCTCGTGTGTTCGCGGCAGGAGGGAAATTATCTGATATATTATCCGACCGATCTTGGTAAAAAACTCGTGGAATGGGTTGAAACGTTCTGAAATGGAACGCGCTCAATACTGTATGGGCGGAACCACGCGATTACACAGTCTGCGAAGCAGCGGCGCAGCCATCTCCACAAGATTTCTGTGTTAATCTCGTGAAATCTCGTGGTTTTATATGCGTACATCCACACAATATTGAGTAAGTACCTGAAATGAGGCTCTTCACTGGGGTGATGAAAACTCTCCATGTTCGGGTGAGTTCCACATCCCAAAACCTTGCCATTTTTGTTCCTTTTTGTCACCCCGTCCTCAATGGACAATAGATAAGTGGCGCGCTGAATACGGCGCGTTT
>JAYEFS010000231.1:0-3088 GCA_034658695.1 Methanobacteriota archaeon
CACAGTAGACCCACGAAGCATTGCGATTTCTGCTGTCCAGTACGATCTGTACTACAATACGAGCGTCATCCGGGCTGAATGGGCGAATCCCGGACCGCTTCTGAAGCAGGGTGGTGCGGATACCGATGTGGTCGTCCTGACGATTGACAACAGATGGGATATCGAAAACAAGGTCGGAAAGATCTCGTATGCCGAGACCATACTGGGCAGTGGTGATGATACCCTGCCGTCTGTAAACACCTCTGGTACAATAACAACGATCTGCTTCTCCGCGATCGGAGCGGTGGGCACGTCGAGTTATCTGGACTTTGGCAATGTCAAGATATCGGATCCTGATAAACTCGATGTTCCCTGCTGCATCGCGACGACCTGCGATAACGAAGCTCCGGTAGCGGTTGCGAAATCAATGTACCGGGTTAGCAATGCGGCATCCACGTTCCAGTGTTTTGCAGCCCTCTGCTGCTGCAACTCATACGGAGGGTGCGACGCAGGGGCGGGCGAGACTATCACGTATGTCAGATGGGACTTTGGAGATGGAGAGTACGAAACCAGCCAGGATCTGGGAGATTGTCAGAAGCACCACGAGTACATGACCTGGAACTGGATCGGCGGTGAGACCGGACATTACGTCAACTTCACCGCATATCTGACTGTGATGGATGGCGGCTGCCCGCCAGGGAGCAACACCACGTCAGTGGGGGTTGCGGTTTACATCGCTGGCGACACGAATGGTGATGGTAAGGTGGACATCTATGATGCAGCATGTGTGGGCAAACGCTATGGACAGACCGCTATCGGACCCACTGCAACGTGCGTTTATTACTGGACCGACTCGCAGGCGGATGGGGCAGACCTGAACAATGACGGTAGAGTGAGTACACTCGATCTCATGATCGTCGGGACGAACTGGAACCATCTGGCGTATCCACCGTACTATGTGGAGTGAACACTTTCGAGGTGCGTCACAATGGCACACCTTATCCATCAGAGTTAAACAACGTCTTAAAGGTGGCCAATAACTTTTATTATAGTGTAAAATACATCGCTTAAGAGGTGATGGTGTATAAAATGATACAAACTGTGAGAATAGGAACAGAAAAGAGCCTGATCATTGAGATTGGGGCGGACATCTGCGGACAATTGGAAGCCATCGGACAAAAGCGGGGTTCTACGCTGGAGGATGGGGTGAGAGAAGCCATCAAATCGTATATTGAACAGGTGGGGGCATATAGCGACGATCCTTTCTTCCAGATAGGGGAGCCAGGCAAATCCGGCTTGAAAGACCTGGCAAAGGCTCACGATGAGTACCTTTACCGTCGTAATGAAAGTGAATGATGCTACCGAGGATTTTTGTCGATACCGGTGCGTTCATAGCTCTGGAAGACGAGTCGGACCAGTATCACGAGAATGCTCTCGAATTCAGGGAACAAGTCTTGCAGAGGACGAGGTATGAGGTGGTTACCACCTCCTATATCCTGGATGAAACACTGACATTGATCTGTTTCAGGATAAGTATCAGAGCTTCCATTAATTTTTCTAATAAAATCAGAAAGAGCAACGTAGTAAAGATTGCGCATGTAACAAGGGGGGTTGAAGAGAAGGCACTCGATATATTTGAAAGATATGATGACAAAGATTTTAGTTTTACTGATTGTGTGAGTTTTGTTATTATGTGGGATATGGGGATCAAGGAAGCCTTTTCCTTCGACAAGCACTTTGATCAGATGGGATTCGTCAGGAAACCATAACAAGAAGAAAGCACACGGCTGAGTGTGACGAGGTCGTGGATAAGGGATGGATGAAGCCGGTGAACAGTTGGGCTATCTTATATATTATTTAGCAAAATTTAAAACTTCTTCTACTTCTTCTTCGTGTAATCTAAAATCCCAACATCAGGCAAGCGTAATTTCTCTACCGCTTTGGATACTTTGAATGTGCTTCTTTGGACATCAAGCACCTCCTTAACATCCTCTCTTTCCAGCGCTTTCTCACCATGCTTCGCCTTTATGTGCTCGACAATACCCACCTTCTCCTCGCCACATATCGGGCAGGTGTATGTTCCTGCTCGTTTGAATAGATCTGCATAAGTGAAGGCGAGCCATAGTCCGAAAGGAAGGAAGTACTGGTTGGAAATCCTGGTTGCATACATCATTTCCAGCGCATGCTGCATGCCAAAGTATGCAAGAACCTGAAATACCTCATGGATGACTTCTACGAGTGCCATCAGCGATATACCAATTACCAGTGCCTTTGTCTTTACACCTTTTCTGCTAAAACTTGCTGATTGTGTTGCGAGAATGAGCGCGCTGAAGACGATGAGGTTGAATGTCGCCGGGTAAAACAGTATATCCGGATTCGGTTCTAACTGTATGTGGTAGCCCATGCAGTTTAACAAGAATTCAGTTACGTGACCTGTGATCGAAACATATATTTTATCCAAATGAAACCATATTAAAAAAGGTATGCTTGAGAATGCTATAAACCGCACCAGAAAAGTTAGCGGTTCGTTTCTTGTGGTAATCATTACCACATAACGCAGCCACACCAGACATGATATGAAAATGAGAATTATGATGATTGGCTGCCACAGATAGACATGGACATACTCAAAAATATCCGGACGCCACAACCCCACGAGAAAAACAATAACAAGTCGCAGTGTGTTCACCGCAAATAAAGCCGGAATGCCAAAAAGGAGTCCGACAGCTTTATTCTGTAGCGTTGTGGGGTATGCCAGCACAAACGACGAGAACAGGATGAATACGTAAAGCGCGGAACACTCGCCAATAATCTTTACACTAAAGTCAGCCACTGACACCATGGCGCCCTGTACGGCGGGATGCATTCCGAGTACCTGCAGCAAAAACCCGAGTGTTGTAGCAGTGTGGTTGTTCAGCGTGGCGAATGCAGAGGGGATTAATACGGTCGCGCTGTAAAATGCAGCGCAGAAGAATGTGAAGAACGCGCCGAATTTTAGTAGCGTAAATTTTTGTTGTTTCATAGCAATAGTTATTACGTTGGCTTTGCGTTATTAAATCTACCAACCATAACCTGACGCGCTAATCAGATCGATAAAAATCGAGAAGCG
>JAYEFS010000232.1:0-3076 GCA_034658695.1 Methanobacteriota archaeon
TTTCATTAGTCCGATTATGAACCCCGCCTATCAGTCCAATTCTTTCACGGTGCAAGAAAAACCAGTAGCAATCGGTTCAATCCAATTGGAAAGATGCTTTCGCTCCAGTACTAAAATGAAACAAAATGGGACCAATTCAGTACGGGGTATACACATCCTTTCATCACCCTATGTCACGCCACCCCCCAGATATCCCAAATCCCTTTATTCCCTTGCAAACTCCTCCACAACCTCTTTCGGTAACTGCCTCACAATATCGATCTCCTTCACACAAATCGTCCTGATGCCGTGCTCTTTTGCGATCTGGCGCAGATTCTTAAGCGTCACCTTCTTCGCGACTTCCTCGAGATCCCTAAACTACCACTTCACTTCTCTAAAAGTTTCCGAACAGTCTTTTCAAGTTCTGCGATCTTATCTTCCATACATGCGACATAGCCCGTCGTTGTGGTTTTTGACCGATCGATCGAGTTCGTCCACGGTCTGCCCGATCGTCTCCTCGGTTATGGCGAGCACGCCGATCTCTATGAGTCCCAACGTTCTGAGTGTTTCGCTCATGATAAAAAACCCCAACTGACACGACACGTTTATCTGATATATGCTTCTGTTAAATATGATAACTGAAGAAAGCAGCAATTATTCGAGGCGACGGCACAGGACCGGAACTTGTTGACTCCCTGATGCGAGTCATTGACGCGGTGAGCCCTGAGATCAAGTTCGTGTTCTGCGATGCAGGCGAGGAATGGTGGAAGGAACACGGAGGAGACTCCCTGATTCCGGACGAGACATGGGACACATTAAACGAGACCGACGCATGTTTCAAGGGACCGACAACCACTCCCGACGCTGTTGGCGCACCAAGAAGCGGTGCGGTAAGCATACGCCAGCGATTCGATCTGTATGCGAATGTGCGCCCGATCAAGACGTTTAAAGGGGCACCTGCGCCGCTCGGCGATGTGGACTTTGTCGCAGTGAGGGAAGCAACAGAGGGCATGTATTTCGGAAAAGAGGTGGACATAACAGATGACACTTTCATTGCGATCAGGAGAATCACGAAACGCGCCTGCAAGAATATCTCAAGATACGCCTTTGAGGACGCGAAGAGGAGAGGCTGGGACACCGTTGTTGGAATTCACAAGAGTAACATCCTCCGGATGACCTGCGGCGCATTCATGGACACACTACGTGCAACTGCGGAGGGGTACGATTCTGTAGAACTCTGGGAGTACCACGTCGATAACATGGCGCAACAACTCGTAAAGAATCCTCAGCTCTTTGATCATAAGGTGCTCGTCTCAACGAACCTGTTTATGGATATCATAAGCGAGGAGTGTGCAGGACTGATCGGCAGCATTGGTCTCGTCTATTCGGCAAATATAGGCGAAGATTATGCGATGTTTGAGCCGGCACACGGCTCTGCCCCGAAATACAAAGGAATGAATAAGGTGAATCCGTGCGCAACGATTCTTGCCGGCGCATGAATGCTCCAGTATCTCGGTGATGATGGTGCGGCTGACCGGATCATCCGCGCAACCGGGCAGACGATTGCAGCGGGCACGACCACGTATGATATTGGAGGAAGTGCAAGCATGAGCCAGATGACGGACGCGATCATCGGAAACCTGGAGTGATTGCGTCTTTTTAATCTATTCCGGTCGGTTAAAAAGCATGACGCCAATCCTGCAAACACTGATACGCGTGGATTGGTGAAATCAGCGCACTTACTCAATATTGTGTGGATATCCACATACTTTGTTCATCTCAGCCATCAAGAGTGACAAGAAGGTATCGTTAACCCACAGCTCCATGTCTTTCGTGCGGTTGTGAATCCGACTGACCATTACACAATTTCCGGATGGGCTCGGCGCTCGAGGGAAGATATTTAGAGGGTGAAGAAGAGACTGGTAGTGGGGGCAGTGATCAGAAATGGACTACAGTATCTTGATCGTGGACGATGAGGGGGATATCCGCAAATTGATGTCTCTGTTTCTGGAGATGAACGAGACACACACGTTTACGCTATACTCCGCTGAAAACGGCAAGAAAGGCATCAATATATACAG
Organism: Methanobacteriota archaeon; assembly: GCA_034658695.1. Taxonomy (GTDB): domain Archaea; phylum Halobacteriota; class Methanosarcinia; order Methanosarcinales; family Methanogasteraceae; genus Methanogaster_C. Next base: position 2,061 of record JAYEFS010000232.1, read on the forward strand.
CAAACTGACAAATAGTGGACGCAAACCGGATATCGTGCTGATGGACCTCAGAATGCCTGTGATGGATGGAGTTGAAGCGACCAGGAGGATTATTGAGAGCCACCCGGATGCAAACGTCTACATCTTCACGGCGTACACCAAAACCGAGGTGGAGCAGGATGCGCTCATTGCGGGCGCAAGAGGGACGCTCTCCAAGGACATGGACTGGAACCGGACTATTGCGAATGTCGTAAACATTCTGGAATCGTTATAAGCGGAGGACCTGCGCCGCAATTGATCTAATGATTGTTTGGTGAACCTGGCTGTTAAACGGTTAGGTTTGGAATGAAAGTGGGACGCTTTATATGTGAAGCAAACCTTATGGCAAAACAACCCCGGTATAAAATAAGTGTATAAAATGAATAAAGAATTATTAATCTAGAAACGTAAAAAAGCAAAAGAACTGCATGAAATGGGTTGGAGTAACCGTGAGATGGCACGTCAGCTACTGGTGAGTAAGAACAGTGTAGGTAACTGGGTGTAGATGGATGATAAGAGAGGTCTTGATCGACAACCGAGGCTGGGAAAGGGGACTATCGAGAAAATACGCGCCTGAAACAAAACAACAAATTATAAGAATAAGAGCGGACTTAGAGAAAGAAGACAGTTATTTCATCGTTCTGAAGTATTGTGCGCAAGAAAATGGGACGGAATTCTGGTTAAAATAGACACTAATAGGTTGTTTTGACTCTTCGATCTTGCGGATAGTGCTTGGAATTTCGTATATTTTCTCCTCTTCTGACATTCGGTACACACTATACTTGTTGCGAAATACCACCATCCACCGGAATCATGCACCCCACCTTCCCGTACAGCACCTCCAATTCAGCAGAACAACAGAAGGATAATTCCTGGTTCTGCCGTCTTCTGTGGTCGCTATCGGTACCTTCACATGTGTGGGGCCGCGGGCACCGCTCTGCGTCTCTGCGCCTTTGCGTTAAATCAGAGAAACGCCAAGACGCGAAGGCGCAAAGGAT
>JAYEFS010000233.1:0-3067 GCA_034658695.1 Methanobacteriota archaeon
GATTTGCAAGTTATAGCGCCACAAAGAGTGGGATTAACGAACAATCCAGTGTGCTCTTGCAGCAGGAGGTGCTGCTCGCAAAAGCGCAGGTCGAGAGCAATTACGACATGATCCAGCAGAAGCTCATAAGCGATCTTCAGGTAGCACGGTCGCATTACAATGAGCATCTTGGGTATGCGGACCGGAGAACAAAGAGAGTCGCAGTGCATCCGGACGTGATAAACTCATTCAGTGATCCGGGGAGCCTGCATAGCGTGCTTGTCGGAATTGCGCAGAAAGAGGGGTTCAATATCCTCACGGTGACTGACACCAGCGGAAAGGTGATCGCACGGGCGAGCAGCACAAAGACGGGCGATACGTTCGTTCCCGATCTGGTGCGCAAAGGGACTGGCAGCGGTTTCGCAGCAACAGAGGTTATAGGCAGCCAGTACATCGCACAAGAGGGGCTTTCAGGACGGGTTGGCGCAGGTGATGACGGCATGGTGCTAACCAGCGTCCATCCGCTCGCGGTCGACGGCACGACAGTCGGAACCGTTGTCGGCGGATACTTGCTCAATTACAACTACGAAATCGTTGATTCCGTGCAGTCGATTGTCGGCGGCACAGCAACGATCTTCCAGGACAACCTCAGGATATCTACGAACGTGATGGATACCAACGGGAACCGGGCTGTCGGAACAACGATCTCTAGCACCGTGTACGACACGGTTGTCAGGGATGGGAAGACATACTTTGGCACGGCGTGGGTCGTTAACGCAGACTACCAGACGGCGTACGAGCCAATCAAAAACTCAGACGGAAAAGCGATCGGTGTCCTCTATGTCGGCGTCAAGCAGGCAGAGTTTCAGGACGATATGATGAACAGCCTTGCAGAGGTTGTGATCGGAAAAACGGGTTATGTCTATATCCTTGACACGGAGGGCAACTACGTCCTATCAGGCGGCAGAAAGCGGGACGGAGACAATATCTGGAACGCACAAGACGCATCCGGCGCATACTTCATCCAGGAGATTTGCAACAAAGGACAAGCACTGAAAGGGGATGATACCTTTGTGCAGGAGTACCTGTGGCAGAACCCAGGCGAGAACAAGCCACGAATGAAGCTTGCGGCAATCGCATACTCGCCTGAGTTTGACTGGGTGATGGGAGCCAGTTGCTATGACGAAGACTTTGCAGACCCAATAACTGCGGTCAGGAACGTAACGCTCCTTATATCCATAATTGCGATCATCGCGGGGGTGCTTATTGCGTACTTCTTTGCAAACAGCATCACCCGACCATTAAACGAGATCATGATCGGTGCAAACAAGATCCGGGACGGGGACTTCGACTACGAGGTGAAGGTCGATTCGAACGACGAGCTCGGGCGTCTCGCGGTGACGTTCGAGGAGATGAAGTCCGATCTGAGAACGATCATCGCAGAGACTGGAAGACTTGCGGGGCGGGCTGCCGAGGGTGACCTGACGGTGAGATCAGAGATTGATGCGAAGGGTGAGTACAGGAAAGTCGTAGGCTCTGTGAACGCACTGATCGACGTTATCTCGGATGCGATAGTCACCACGAGAGCCACTGGCAGGAAGGTGCTGGGAACCGCACAGGGACTTGCGTCTGCCGCAGAAGAGATGAATGCGGGAATGGAGCAGCTCGCATCCGCATCTCAGCAGGTTGCCGAGGGCTCGCAGAAGCTTGCCGAACTCGCGCAGAGTGCGTCCAGAAACGTTGCGGATGTTGCGTCGCAGATCGGGCAAACATCCACGAACGCAACTAACTCGGCAGAGAGGGCGCAGGACGCTGTTCACAAAACGCATGAGGTCCAGGAAGCCGCGAAGCAGACGCTCGAGGGTCTGACACACATCCAGGAGGGTGTTGGAAGGACATCAGACACCGTATCAGAGATGAACACGGCAATAGAGCGGGTCGGAGAGATGGGGAGCGTCATCGCAGATGTAGCCGATCAGACCAACATGCTGGGTCTTAACGCTGCAATTGAGGCAGCCAGAGCCGGTGAAGCAGGAAAGGGCTTTGCTGTTGTTGCTGACGCTGTAAAGAACCTCGCAGAGAAGGTCAAGGATGCCGCAGGCGAATCGGGAGTTGCGATTGGGCAGATACAGGAGTCCGGGGAGAATGCGATATCAGCGACCGGAGCAGCCGTGGACGAGTCAGCAAGAGGCGGAGAGCTCTTGCACATCGCTCTCGACGGCGTCGATGACATAGTCAGGTCAATCGACGAGGTCAGCTCCATGGTGCAGGAGATCGATTCCGGTGCCAGAAACATATCCGAGGTCGTGGAGACTGTCGTCGCAAACATAGACGAGGTTGCAACCGTATCCGAAGAGAGTGCGTCCGCGTCAGAGGAGAGTTCGTCGGCTGTGGAGCAGCAGACATCCGCAATACAGGAACTGACAGCCGAGACGCAGGGATTGAGTGATGTGGCGCAGGCGATGATGGATGAGCTGAGCAGGTTCACTGTGAAGGGGGGTGGCTCGTAGGTGTTGAGCTATGCCTTGCGGTTGCGGTGATTGTGCAGTTGAATGTATGGCAGGATAGTTTCGGATAGCCGGGACGGTTCGGAACTATCCCTGCGGAAGTTGCGTTATACTCAAAACCGGCACGAACTATGCTTTTTTGGTACAAAGTATAACTTTTTGTAAGATGGATGATAGAGGCTGGAACCATGTCACTGAATAAACTCACCCCAAATCTGGTGGTTGAGGACGTAAATAGTACCGTGGAGTTTTATCAGGATGTTCTGGGTTTTGAATTCGTCATGGGGGTCATAGAAGAGCTTCAGGAGATTCTGACCTCTTACCAACCGGATCGACCGCTGGATTACGCGATGATGAAGTGCGGGAACGTGGAAATGATGTTTCAGGCAAAGAGAAGCCTCACCAGGGCGCTCCCTGTGCTGAACGGCAGGGAGATCGGCGGCACTCTCACTCTGTATATAGAGCTTATGGGGCTTGATGGCATTTCCGAGCTATACGATAGAGTAAAGGAGAACGTAACCGTTCTCCAGGATCTGCATACCAGCTTTTACGGAATGCAAGAGTTCTACATCGAGGACTGC
>JAYEFS010000234.1:0-3062 GCA_034658695.1 Methanobacteriota archaeon
GGTACAACTATTAGTCGATGATTTGATTCCATATGCTCGGACACTTGGGAGCGCGGAGCGGCAATACCTTGACGGGAAGGCGTTCGCGCTACCCGATGAGCTGATTGGCATGGCGGTGACCCAGGCTATATCCCGAAAAAGCAATATTGTGACACGGAACGACGTGAAACTTGCATATATGGATTTATTCGAGTTTTTTTTGCTCACTCTGGATTATATACGGGAAAAAGTCAAAGGTAGCATCGATTATGACGAGAAATGGCAGGGGGCAGAAGCAAAGGAAATCGAAGCTCTTGAATGGCTCATCGGACATGGCGCACTATCGGAGGAAAAATCGAACATAACAGTTGCAGAATGGCTGCAGTGCATAGCGGAAATCTATGATATAAATGTGGATGCTGCCCGGAAACACCACAGAAAACTGCGGAAGACAGGACGTATATCTTCCCGCCGAGTAGGGCAGAACAGCTCACGCGTCTGGATCGCGTTCGAGCCTGATGCGGTGGAGGTGGGGCCTGAGCCTGCACCCCTGCATGAGACCGCGTACTGGCAGATCGCGCACGATGAGGGTTTTTCACTTGCGGAATCTGAAAACGATGGAAACTATGATATGGGGGGTACTGGTTCCCACTTGCCCACTTGTCCCACTTGCCCGACCGATGGTGATTCTGGCGGTCCACAAGTGGGAAAGCACCAGAAAGTTCCACAAATCGAACGCATGAAACAAATAGATACACTTTTCCGTGAACATCGCGACCAGGGGGGCAGACGCGCTGAGATTGTGCAGATGGACCGCGAGGGGCTGGTTGGGATGGTGCCTGAGATCGCGAACATGTTAGAGATCGGTGAGGATGTCGCGCTTCGGGACGTAATTGAGTATGGAAAGCATCGGAGGTGGATATAGATGGGAGAGAGATGTAATTATGTATATAATGATTTATATATAATTCAAAATGGGACTGTAGACTACTTAGCCACTCCTGAGAATCCAATCCAGAAAACGTGGGTAGACCACTGCAAACACCTCTTTCCCAGGGAATTCGCAATCAACGGAAAAAGGCTCAATAAATCACTATCAACTCACGCGACAAGCAGCGATCAGCTAATCAAGCTGATCGAGCAGTTCTGGAATCGAGGTTCTCTATATGTGTCGGTCTACCCATACAGATGCATCGCAGACGACACCGACAACATTGAGATCCTCGCTGGCATCGTGGACGCAAAGACATCTCGCCTCATTGACTACGGTGACGCGATCCTTGATACGGTCTACATTGATCTGGATTCTGCTGATCTGGAGGTTGCATGTAGGGATGCATCCGTGCTGTGTCACGGTCTTGAACGTGAGAATATCCACACAAGGCAATATTTCACAGGTTCTAAGGGTTTTGCGATATATTTGGACTTTGAATCTGTGCAGATCGACCCTGTAATCTTTAGTGGTGTTTTAAGAAGTTTTCTGAGTCGCATTGAGAAGGAATACCGACTTACCACAATAGACTACCACACGACTGACGGAGCAAGCCGGGTGTCCCGGATCGTGAATACGTTGCATCACAAATCGGGGCGTTTTTGTGTTCCGGTGGCGATGGCTGATATTGACGCCGGTATCAAGCACATCCTCAGCATCGCGCAGCAACCCCGGCTCGATATTGACATCGGTGTATGGATCCGGCAGAACACCACCGCGAACACCACCCTCCCCTCGATCATCTCGAAACTTGCTGATCGCGTAAATGAAGATCGCGAGAAGTCCCGATACCTTGCTGTACTGCAAAAAGAAAGAGATATCATCCAACCACCTCGCGCCGGCGGTAAAACCAAGGACGAGCGGATCACAAACAAGCAAATCGACACGCTGAAACGTACGGGAACCTTGTCGCATAGTCAGCGAGTCGGTCTGGTGTGGAATCTCGATGATCTTGGCTGGACAATCGACCAGATCGTGGCGTTGCTCACAAGATATCTCGTGGGAGCTGACGAGGGAAAGACGCGGGAACAAGTTGAATCTGTGCTGCTGAGCAAGCGGGGAAAAAAGCAGTCTGCTAAATCAAAAATTGGGACATGATATCACGACTGCCACCCATGGTCCCCCAATTTTTTGCTGATCGATGGATTTGTGACCACTATATGTTGGTAGATCATGAATTAAACACAATTTGAAGTTTAAAATCGAAACCCTTATGTATCATGGCGACAAAGAGAACAATAATGTAATTCGTGTGGGGAATTTAAATGAAAAGACAGCAACCAACACCAGACCCAAGACTTGCACGCCACCGTATCGTAGAGTTCGTTAAAACAACTGGAATCCGGCTGTTCAGCGCCAGAGCCGTGTCGGTGCAGCCACTGACGTTAGAACGCCTCGTTGGTGCGGGATTGATTGAAAGTATGGGAAAAGATAGTGAATCGAATATCCTGGTCTATCACCTGCCAGAAGATGCAACCATCGTGCAGGAAAGCCGTTTTCATGAGGAATTAGCTAAGATCCGGGAATGGAGTCGAGCCACCCGAAAATACACGTTCGCACCCAATAACGTCAGGATTTACCAGTATGTACTTGAAAGCATGGTCAGCGGTGGATTACTTGGGAAATCAGGGCGGCAGTATACTGTATTTTGGCGGAGTCTCTCCAAACAGTGGACGCGGCGATAATATTCGAGGTACTGAATGCCCGAACCCCCAAAACAAACATCGTCCTCCCGGCAGGCACGAAAGAACATCCTTGTCTTTGTTCAAAAAACCGGTAAAATCGTGTTTTCTTTCGATGACGTCGATGTTAACTCAATTACGCTGAGAAAACTTGCCGGTAATGGTGTTGTTGTCCCTCACGGCACGGAATCGACCGAAAACATCACAGAAGAAGGTTTACAGCCTTTCGGTACGGGGGATACACAAGCTTTCGGAACCGAAGAATACCCTCCGTCCAGATGGGTGAAAGATGGCGCTTTCTCGGTGAGATTGTGTGAGGGACGGCACCACAAACCCCCAACAAACCCAATCTCTTCGTAACACTGCGGAATTCCTCTGTGAGCCTCTCAGAGCGTCTCTGCGCGCCCCGG
>JAYEFS010000235.1:0-3057 GCA_034658695.1 Methanobacteriota archaeon
GAATTTTCACCGAACTGTGAGCGTATGAACTTTGCTCGACATCCCAGGGACCATGATACAGCCCTTGCACACACTCAACTCTAATAAGGGTTCATTCTCATTGAATCCCTCATGCCTGGTGCTGCCAAAGCGATGAACATTCGGATGCAGAGTGCAGCGAAACAGATACGGAACGGCGGTGTTGTGATCTATCCCACCGAAACGGTCTACGGCATCGGCGCAGACGCGTTATTGGGGAACGCCATTAGGAAAGTCTTTGCGATAAAAGAGCGATCGCTGTCCGCGCCGCTTTCGCTTGCGGTCTCTGGCTACGAGATGATTGAGGATGTTGCGGTCTGCGATTCCGACACGATGAATCTGATCAAAGAGCTCCTTCCAGGACCCATAACAGTGATTCTCAAGAAAAAGCCGGTTGTTCCGGATATCCTGACTGCTGGCTCCGATCGGGTCGGCATACGCTACCCGGATCATGAGATAACGCTTAAATTGATAGAGCTAGCAGAGACGCCGATTACATCAACCAGCGCCAATCGGACAGGGGAGCCTGCGGCGCGTGAGGTCTGCGAGATCTGTGAGGATGTGCTAAATGGCATTGATCACGTAATCGATGGCGGCAGATGCCGCTACGGGATTGCGTCAACCGTTATCGATCTTGTGGATATGCGGATTCTTCGTGAAGGTGCCGGGTACGAGCAGGTTATGAAGTATCTTCCATGACATTCATTTGCACCATGGTGAATACGGGCCCCCGGATATCGATCTTCTTGTTGTTGGATGTGATCCACCGAGTCATATAGGGTGCAATCTCGATATTGATCTCTGATGGCACCTTGACGCCCTTGACCCTGATCTCACAGCCCGTGCCGCACCGTGCCGCATCCTCGATCTCACGCGCTGCCTGCGCGGCGAACGCATCTATGAACCGGAAGCCAGCAGGTACGCCCTCTTTAAAGACATGGTCCCACTTCTCGATTCTGGGAACGCCCAGGATGCTGCCATCATGAACCATCACTTCATTCATAGCCGCAGGACCACAGAGCTTCGTATTCTCCTCTGGTTCAATTGCCACAACGTTGATCTGGCGCTCGAATAGCTCGCCTTCCCACGCCGAAAACTCGCACGGGCTCGGATCACCTGCGTGCTCCTCGCAGACACGCACAATTGCGCGCATGATCGCAAGCCCGGTGTACGTGTCAGGCGACTGCGCAACCGATACCGATGCTGCGAGTTTGGGATCAGTAATTGGTGCCTGTCCGAATTGCGGATATGTAAGCAGCCTCACGTCGCGAGCGTCATAGAGGATCATTGCGAGCCGCTCCACGCCGAGACCGAGGTTCATCACCGGGTACGGGATGTCGTAAGCAGCGAGCGCTATTGGCGAGTACATGCCAAAGGTCGCAATCTCGATCCAGCCATCCGCATACTTTGTGGCTGACCCCGATTCCGAATCACGCAGTTTCGGATGGTACGCATAGACCTCAATCTGGGTGTCGGGCACGTAGTACTTGCTCCGCTTCTCATCCGGCTGGAACCTGAACTCCTCGAATCCGAACTGTGACAAAAGCGCCTGAGAGATCGCCTTTCCGTAATCAACTGTGACATCTTCGCCCATCACAACGCAAGAGGCTGAATGATATGTCATGAGCCTTGACGCGTCCTCTGACTGTTCCCTTCTGAAGCACCGGTCTATGGAGAAGAGGTTGAGCTGCGCTTCCCGCCTGGAAACGAGTGCCGAGAGTGTTATGAACCAGCCTGAGGTCATATGGCTGCGAAGCGTCTTTGTTGTCGGCTCCGGAACCAGTTCCTTGAACTCGGGAAAGACCTCGTCGATCATCACAGCAACCTTCGAGTCAGCGAAATTGAGTTGCCCCGCCAGAGCCGGGATCAAGTCATCACCCTCAATCTCACCTTTCTTGTACGAGTGCAGAACCTCCTTTACGATATCGACATCGCCTGCGCTCAAGTTCCTGCCCACAATATCGTTGATCCGCTCGATCCGCTCGTCAGAGAGCCCGATATCAGGACGCGGGAGCCCTGCGAGGTAGAAGCATCGATCCAGAACAGCGAGTGCCTCCGAACCGAACTGGCGAAACACGTCCCTGTCCTCGACTATGAGTGGGTTCATGGTCTCCTCGAACCCCATTCTCAGATATGCGTTTCTTATTAGGTGTATCGTCTCAAAGATCGGGTGCGTCTTTCCGTAATCGAATCTGAGCCTGGGATAACTCTCGTTGATCGCAGGAGCCGGGACAATCTCTCTTCCGAGATTCCATGTCGCCTCAAAATCCTGCGCTGCTCTTCTTCTGATCTCATCCGGGTCGAACTTCATTATGCAGTGATTGTCGCAATCACAGTTAAACGATTTGTATGTGTTTAGATGCGGCGAAACAACCACAAGATTTCACGAGATCAACACAGAAATATGGGGGGGATGGATACGCCACTGCTTCGCAGACTGTGTAATCTTGTGGTTCATACGAGTTATTGAGCATGTACTTGTGCTACTTTAGTGTTCGATGAGCGCTAAACACGTACTGCCTGAAAAACCACAGAATCCATCAGAATCAGGAAAGTTTTATCAACCATCATCCTATCAAATGAATGCAGGAGATGCCTATGCAGGACACACTTCCAAAAGAATACGATCATAAGGCAGTAGAACAGAAATGGAGGTCGAAGACCGACGGAAGCGTCTATCAATTCGACTGGGAGTCCGATAAACCGCAATATATCATCGATACTCCACCTCCATACCCTACAGGCAATCTTCACATCGGAAATTCATTGAATTGGTGTTACATTGATTTTGTGGCAAGATACAAACGGATGAGGGGTTACAACGTGATGTTTCCGCAGGGGTGGGACTGCCACGGGCTGCCGACCGAGGTCAAGGTGGAGGAGACCTACGGAATCACAAGGCATCAGATCCCTCGATCCGAGTTTCGAGACCTGTGCAAGGAATTGACCTTGAAAAACATACGGAAAATGAAGAATACGATGAACGGGCTCGGATTCTCCATTGACTGGAACTGCGAGTACGTGACGATGGATCCGACG
>JAYEFS010000236.1:0-12761 GCA_034658695.1 Methanobacteriota archaeon
CAGTGGTACGTGTTTAGCTAACCACGAGATTACACAGATTTCCTGAGAAAGACTATCGTTTTCTTGTGTTAATCTCGTGAAATCCCGCGGTTTTTTCACCTCAGCTAAACACATACTTCCAGTAAAATCACCATGTCATTAGATTCTACCGCAGCGTGCGCAGAACCCCGCAGAGGGTTGAAAACGGTCTCAAAACTCTTGCCCGCGATGATAAATCACTTGATTTTCAGACAGTGCCGTCTCACACTCCCAGCCCCATTCCGATCTCCATCTCAACCACAACCCCGGTCTCCGCCTCTGTTTTTCGCAGATACCCAATCGCACAATCGAAGTGCCGTTGCGCAATTTTGATACCCTCTGCAATCGCTTTCACAGCCCCAAAATCAGCACACTCGCCCATCCCGGATACCGCAGATACTGCCTCGCGCAGCGCAAGCATGGCTGCCTCCCTGCACACCGCCCCGATATCCGCGCCCGAGCACCCCTCCGTCATCCCAACGAGCGAGGCTATGGAGACCTCGTCCGCGAGCGGTTTTCCTCGGAGGTGTATCTCAAAGATTCTTGATCGCGTCTCTCTTTCAGGAAGCGGTATCTCGATTAGCCGGTCGATTCTGCCGGGTCTGAGAATCGCAGGATCAACCATATCGATTCTGTTGGTTGCAGCGATCACGACAACATCCCGCAGTTCCTCGAGACCGTCAAGTTCCGTTAAGATCTGCGAGACGACCCGTTCGGTTGCGAAACTGTCCGTGCTGCTTCCTCGCACCGGCACAATCGAGTCGATCTCATCAAAGAAGATGATCGCCGGAGATGCCTGCCTCGCCTTGCGAAATATCTCTCGGATTGCTTTTTCCGATTCCCCTACGTATTTGCTCAGCAGTTCAGGACCCTTGATGCTGATGAAATTCGCAGAACTCTCGGTAGCAACCGCCTTTGCGAGCAAGGTCTTCCCAGTGCCGGGAGGTCCGTAGATGAGTACGCCAGTCGGCGGATCAGTCTTGATCGCCTCGAAGATCTCGGGATAGCGGAGTGGCCACTCCACAATCTCGATTAACTCCTGTTTCTGCTCGCTTAGCCCTCCGACATCACTCCACTCGACCTTCGGTATCTCAACGAAGACTTCACGCATCGCAGAAGGCTCTATGTTCTTCATAGACTCGTAAAAATTCTTCCTTGTCACGATCAGGCTGTCGAGCAGTTCTGATGGAAGTTCGTCTTTGAAATCAATCTCTGCCATTGCCACGCGCAGCGCGTGCATGGCAGCCTCCTTGCAGAGCGATGCGACATCAGCGCCGACGAACCCGTGTGTGACCTCGGCAAGCTCATCCATGCCCCTGCCCTGCATATCTGAGTCGAGCGGCATTCCCCTCGTGTGAACCTGCAGTATCTCAAGCCTGCCATCACTGTCAGGAACTCCGACCTCGATCTCGCGATCGAACCTGCCGCCCCTGCGCATCGCAGGATCGATTGCGTTCGGGCGGTTGGTCGCTGCGATCACCACGACCTCGCCCCGCGACTCCAGCCCATCCATGAGCGACAGCAACTGCGCCACAACCCTGCGTTCAGTCTCTCCTGTGACTTCACCACGTTTCGGAGCAATCGAATCGATTTCGTCGATGAAGATGATGCTCGGCGCATCTTTTTCCGCCCCTTCAAATATATCCCGCAACTGCTTCTCGCTCTCGCCGTAATACTTGCTCACAATCTCAGGACCGCTGATCGACACGAAATTCGATGATGTTTCGTTCGCCACAGCCTTCGCAATCAGTGTCTTCCCAGTCCCAGGAGGTCCGTGCAGGAGAACGCCCCGCGGTGGTGATATTCCCAGTTTCAGGAAGAGTTGTGGGTGCCGGAGCGGAAGTTCAATCATCTCGCGGATCAGATCAATCTCACGCCGCAAACCGCCAATGTCCTCGTATGTGATCCCTGTTGCGCATATTTCATCCGTGATCGGGCGCCTCTTGACCATGATCCTCGTATCCCTCGTCACAATGACGACGCCTGCCGGTCGGGTTGCGGTGACCACGAAGACGAGCGGAGTGTCCACAGTCTCGACTCTGAGATGCTGTCCGGAAGCGACCGGTCTGCCCTTGAGATGGCGTATCAGATACTGCGTTCCTCCGGGAAACGAGACGCTCTGGGTCGGGGTGAGCGTAATTCTGGTAGCGTCCGCCGGCGTCACCTTGCAGACCCGGACCCGGTCATCGATCGCAACATGAGAATTGCCCCTGGTGTGTCCATCGATTCGTAGCAGGTCGGTTCCGGAGTCGCCAGGATAACCGGGGCGCACGATTGCGTACGCGCTCGTCTCGCCTGTGATCTCGAGTATGTCATCCCTGTCCACACCAAGCTGGTCCATGAAATCCCGGTCGATGCGTGCGATATCACAACCGGCGTCCCTATGGTACGCCTCTGCCACACGCAGCGTGAGTTCCTGTGCGCCGGTATCGTTCATGCGCTAAAGTAATACCCTGCTTGTTTGTATTTGTTTCGGAAGGGGGAGTCACCGCGCTCGCGAATTTGGTGAAATGATGTGAACGGCATAATCATGAATGACCAGTGGGTTCACTGGAAAACGAAAATCCGATTGTATCGTGCATGCTCAACCCCACAATTCGCGATATCTCCCTTTTTCTACATGGTACTGCCACCTCACACGGTTCGATCACCACGATTACAACCGCCAGCTATTCGTAAGGTTTATAAGAGATGAACAACATCTAAATATTATAATAGGGGGTTACCTAATCGATGGGGCGTCAGCATCAATCATATTTTCAAACTGAAAGCGTTATATGCCAACTGGCTGGTAGGGCGGGCGAAACCCGCTGCGATAGAATTGTGGCAATCATGACCATCCTCGCGCTGGTCTTTATGATCTTCTCGACGACTGCTGCGGCAGAGAGTTACGGTGAAGAGATCTTTGAGCGGGAACTTGCGGTCAACGCTGGTGTTGTGATTCAGCATAGCATAACAATAGAGGTCGTCAGCGTGCGCATGGACATAATCGACTCTGCAAAGTTTCGTGTATCGAGTTACCAGATGCCTGCGAGAGTGATCTCGGTATTTGTGGGTGATAGTCCCACAGCATACAAAATACAGAGCGGAACAAGCATATACATCGATGCGCTCAGTGTGTATGGCGATTCCGTATCCGTCAGGGTCACCGGACCTGCGGAATGGAGGGTGACTGATTATTACACGGTTGATCCGGATGAGACCGAAGAATCCGGAACCAACGCCAAAAACAATGTCAGCGCAGCCACCGTACCAGAGATAGAGATTGCGAGAACACTTGACACGGACGTTGCAGAAGCCGGGCAGACGGTCGGGGTAACGCTCAAGATCAAGAACAATGGAAACGGGACCGCAACAGATATCGTTCTGGATGAGCCCGAGATCAGGGGCACGTACAAGGAAGGCTGTCCCACAACAATCGAGGACATAGCAGCAGGGGAGACCAGACGGATGAGCTATGATCTTAGAATAGTGGATGCCGAGCCAGGACAATACGAACTGGACCAGTCCCTAATAAATTACAAGAGCGAGTCCGGTGCGTCGTATTCATCTGAATCGCAAACCAACTCTCTTGAGATCACAGCCGAGGAGGTAAAGTATCCGGAACTTGACATCGAGATTGATTCTGCTGAGAACGATATCATAACTTGCGGCGATGATATACGTGCGACCGTAACAGTCACAAACGTCGGGAATGCCACTGCCGGGATGGTGAATATCAAGAGTCAACTGCCTTCTGATGTACAGGTGGTGAAAGGCGATATCGAACCCGTGTACGAATCGATTGCGCCTGGCGAGAGCAAGGAATGCGATGTCATATTCCGCACGCACGGTACCGGCAAACATACAATCGAGATGGAGGCGCTGTGGGAGGATGGGGCAGAGACTACCAGCCTCGAATTCTGGGCAGAGAAGTCGAGCCTGGAAGAGTATTACCCGCACATCTTAATAGCGATTTCGGCAGTCTTGTTGCTGATCGGGATCATAAAACGACACAGGGCTTACTCTTACTGAAAACGATGGACAGTAAGAACGGTAAAAACAGTAAACAGAATAAACAGAAGGATAGAGGGGTGGTAAAAGCATGCTGAACATACTCATTCTTGGACTGGGACAATGCGGAAATCGAGTACTGGACGCAATCAACCACGAGGCGTTTGGGAGCAATGGCACGTTTGCGAAATACTATTCGCGCCAGAAGTTTCCCGCGTCTGTGAAGACGATTGCGATCAATACGGCGATCAATGATCTGAAAGGGCTCAGGGACACGCTTGCAGAGGATCGTTTGCACGTTCCACACCTGCACGGCGTTGGTGCGAACCGGAACATCGGAAAGAAGATGTTCGAGGAGAACAAGGAGATGATTCTGGGAGAAATCGATAAAAGAGGGTCGTTTGATCTCATATTCATCATCACATCCACCGCAGGCGGGAGCGGATCGTCGTTTGCACCGCTTCTCGTGCGTGAGCTGAAACAGACGTACAACGCCCCGGTAGTCTGTCTCGCAGTGCTCCCGTTCAGAGATGAAGGCGCAATCTCGCTACAGAACACTGCGTTCTGTCTGCGGGAATTAGTCGAGATGAAACCCACCGGCGTACTGCTTGTGGACAATCAGTATCTGAAGAAGTACGCAGGCGACATCAAGTCAGCTTATGACAAGATCAATACCACGACTGCGAGGCGAATACTCTTCTTAATAGAGGCGCTCAACAGCGAGATGCTTATGGTAACCGATCTCGGCGATCTCAAGACCGTGATGAGCGGCGGAGTCGGCATCGGGACGATGGGGTTCTACGAGAGCACAAATGGCAGCACCGTCAAATCATCCATTCTCGGGAGTTTCAAGCCGAGCGGGCTTCTCTTTCCTGCGAATGTCTACGATGAGGGCGCACGCGCCATGCTGATCATCAAGGGCGACAAGAAGTACCTCGACCTCGACATGATCACCAAGACTGTTGACGAACTCTCATCAGAGGTCGGGCAGGTATTCAAAGGAGTTCTCGTCAAAAAGGGTCCGTCAAAGGTTCTCTCGCTCTTCACACTGAATTCGGTGCCCGAACTTGAGAGAATATACTCAACTGCAGCAGATGTGATTCGAGTCGAAACGGGTAAGCGAGAAGCATCGCAAAGGCAGCTTAAAGATGCGTTTGCCCATATCGAGGATCTTGAGCCGATATACTGAGGAGTTGGTACGTCTGCCACAAGACTGATCAGTTCCGATGCTCTCTTCATATCGATCAGAACCGGCTCAAACTTTCGTACGTTGTGGAGCAGTCGTTCCTCAATAAACGAACCAATGATCGGGACTTTTACAAGTTTGAGATAGCGAATAGCCAGTTTCACGCGGGCAAGTATCGATCCTGTGACGCCGTAACGCCACTCCCACCTACCATTGCCTCAAGCACCGCAACAACCGAATGCGAGAGCGCATAAAGATCGTACCCCCCTTCGAGCACAGCGACCAGCCGCCCCTCGCAGCACTCATCAGCAATCGAGGTGACAATTGACGCCATCTTTCCGAAACCCCTGGTTGTGACAGCCATTCCTGCTAACGGGTCATCCCGATGCGCATCGAACCCGGCAGAGACAAGAACGATATCCGGATCAAAATCGAGTGCAGCAGGTGTGAGAACCCTCTTGAAGATATCGATGTATTCCGTATCGCCCATTCCCGCGGGAAGTGGCACATTGAGCGTGTAACCGCTCCCGGAACCGTCGCCGGTCTCACCGGCTGATCCGGTTCCTGGGTAGTGCGGATACTGATGAACCGAGAAATAGAAGACCGACGGATCGCAATAGAACGTATACTGCGTGCCGTTTCCATGATGCACGTCCCAGTCCACAACGAGAACCCGCGCACAGCCCTTGCGCTGCGCATGCCTTGCCCCGATTGCGAGGTTGTTGAAGAGGCAGAACCCCATCCCCCTATTGGGGAGCGCGTGATGCCCGGGCGGGCGGACGAGTGCGAATGCGTTCTCGCCAGAGATTGCGAGATCAACGGCACAGATCACGCCGCCTGCTGCGAGCAATGCGGCATGGTATGAGTCCCTGCACAGAACCGTGTCTGGATCAAGCGGCATTTCACGCTCCGAGTACTGTCTCACTTTGTTGATGTATTCAGGATCGTGAACATACCTGATCTCTTCGATTGATGCCGGTTCTGGCTCAACCTTCCGTACGTTGACTTTCGACTCCTCGACCAGTTGCAGGATTGCAAGCAGCCGCTCCTTTCGTTCCGGGTGTGTGCCGGTCTCGTGCAGTAGGTAATCCGGGTGGTAGACGATTGTAGTCATACGACAGGTGTAACGTTTAAACCTATGATCTGGTTTCTGAGTTTTTTGACATCGCGTTCCAGATCGCTCACTTCGCCTTCCAGAACCCTTTTTTCCAGCTCTAAGGTTCCATATTTTCTATCAAGACTGTCATAATCCCTCTGCAGTGCATCATGCTTCTTATGCAGTGACACGAGTTCCGCATTCGCCTTGGTGAGGTCTGTCTGAAGCCCTTCCTTCTCGGTCTCGACTTCTTCGTACTTCCCGCCGAGCACATCCTCACGCTTCTCAGAGAGACTCAGATTCTGGAGAGTGGCGTCCAGAATCTGCTCTTTCTCCTGATAATCGTCCATGGTCGCGTGCAGGGTCTCATTGGAGACCTCGTACTTCGTTTGGAGGTCCGAGTACGTGTACTGATAGTAGACGCTGGATGCCGCAATCCCGGCAGCAAGCAGCAGGATGAGTCCGAGCAGCGAAAAACTGACGTTCTTCTTCATCGGTTCGGTTCTTTGGCAGAGCTCGTATAAATCCCTTCGTACGCTTGTTCAGGAAACGGCACGGTAGATCTCATCTGCGATCTCTTCAATTCCACAACTTCCATCAATCGCAACCAGCAACCCCCGACTTCGGTAATAATCGATCAATGGCTGCGTCTCTCTCTTGTACACCAGAAGACGGTTGCGAACGGATTCTTCGGTATCGTCATCGCGCTGATACAGTGCTCCGCCGCAGAGATCGCAGATACCTTCCAACTGTGGCGGGTTGAATGTCAGCTGGTACGTTGCCCCGCACGCACATACCCGGCGCGCCGACAGACGTGTGATCAGCCGGTCGTCGGGAACCTCGATATCGAGCACTGTTTTAATCTCTCGATTCAGTTCTGCGAGTATCTCAGAAAGCGCATCTGCCTGCGGAATCGTTCTCGGGTACCCATCGAGTATGCAGCCTGTCGCACAGTCCTGCTGCGCGAGCCTGTCCTCAATCATCGCAATCAGAACAGTGTCGGGAACGAGTTCGCCTCTGTTCATGTATTCGGCAGCCTGATCTCCGAGTTCTGTTCCTTTCGCTGCCCGAAGAATGTCTCCTGTTGAGATGTGCGGAATCTTCAGTCGCTCTGCCAACAACTTCGCCTGCGTGCCCTTTCCGGATCCAGGGGGACCAAGGAGAATGATATTCCCGATCATATTGTAACACCCCCCACTCTCATCCCTCTCCGAAGAACGACCGCATCATCGGGTGCATCTCCATCATCTGTTCGGATGCGAGATCCTCGTACAACCGGTAGACGATACTCACGGTGAGCAACAGTCCTGTGCCGCCGGCACCGCCTATTGTTCCCAGCATCGATGCGACCAGCGTGAGCGCGCCGATGAATGCTCCGCCAATGATTGTGACCTTGGGGATGTAGCGTTCCATGACCCGTTCGATACTTTGGATGTTTCGCCTGAACCCGGGAATCTGCATCCCTGAATTATGTATGTTCTGCGCAACGTTCTTTGCGCCCATGCCTGTCGTCTCAATCCAGAAGAGAGCGAAGACGATTCCACCCAGAATCAACATCGCGGCATCGCAGAAGACGTGAAGCATGATCTGCCAGACCGCGGGTGCGGCATGACCGAGGCCTGCATAATGAGCCTCCACAAGCGATGGAATCCAGTCGCTCGGACTGTGAATCGGCGCAAGGTAATACATAATTCCGCCGATCGGTGTGTTTCCGCTAAACTCTCCAAGTATCGTGATCCCTTTACTGGATAAGAGGAGCCCGATCATCTGAACATTTGCCTGAAGCGCACGCACAAGAATCATTGGAAGCACGCTTGCGTAGATCAGTTTTACCGGGAATCTCCCACGTGCACCGCGAACCGCGCTGTGCGCCAGCGGGATCTCGATTCGGGTACTCTCCACAAAGACAACAAGCAGGAATATAGCAACGGTTGTGATCAGCGCGAGCATTCCGGTGTCGATTATGATGTTGATGAAGCCTGTTGGCAGCATTCCGGTTCCTGCCATATATGCCCACCGCGGGATCAGTCCGATTGGGATCACCTCACCTTTCACCGGCATCCAGTTGATCAAGCCGTTTATGATCTGCTGGGAGACTCCTGCAACGATGAACATGCCCACGCCGGATCCTATGCCCCATTTGGACACAATCTCATCCATGAAGAGGATCAGAACGCCCCCGATACATATCTGGATTAGCAGTAGGTATTGGATTGTTTGTAGAGATACGCCGAACATAGCTGCAATCTCAGGCGATGGCATGATGTATCCGCCAAGCACCTGTGGAAGTGCCTCGAAGACGATCATAACCAGGACCAGCATCTTCTGTGCGCCCTGGAAGAGTGCCTGATCCCGCGGGTCTGACATATCAAGATGTATGACATCGGCACCAACGAGCAGTTGCAGGATGATTGAGCCGGTCACGATCGGACCTATTCCGAGCAGCATCAGTGTCCCGCCCTGTCCGGCAAAGAACGCCCGATACATCTCGAACATATCACGCGATTCCGGCGACATGCCGAAGAGCGGGACGTTCGATAGTGCAAAATACAGGACAAGGATACCGACCGTCCATGTAAGTTTCTGCTTGAGATGCACATGCCCTTCCGGGCTTGCGACTGATGGTAACTTAGCAAGGATTGGCTCGATGGCTTCTCTAAAGCTCATTGCAACACCATTACCGTTTGACCTATGTATGGATCACGGTCCCGCCAGCGTTCTCGATCTTTTCGACCGCTGTTGCGGAAAATGCTTGTGCAGAAACCGCCATTGCCCGATTCACGCGACCAGCGCCGAGAACTTTGTGAACTCCTAATCCGCTGGCATCGATATGTACCACACCATCTTTCTCTTCAGCGAATCCTGTGCGCATCAGTTCGGATATCCTCGAATCGAGTTCGCTTATGTTGATCGCCTTTGTATCGACAATTGTCTTCTGCGGACGTGTGAACCCATGTTTCCCATAAGTATATCCGCGTAACAGTGCCCGCGTGGCATGATGCTTGCCTGCACCACATTTGCCGCGCCCGCCCCGGTTGCCTGCGCCACGGCGATTCTTATGCGTACCTCCGCCACATGTACGCGATCCTCGAAACTTCTTTATGTTCATCCTGTACAGCCTCTATTTTTTCAGATTCGGTATTTATTAATATCACGATCGTGTGGATATAAAGGTTGTTCTGCCGGCGCTCTGTTTTTGCATGAGATATCTTTATATCACGTAACAAAAGATACCACTACCAGATGATCAGGGTTATCAATTCATCAGGTAAAAAGAAGACCGCGGTTGCACGTGCAACCATCAAGGAAGGTATAGGCAGGGTGCGCATCAACAAGAAGCCACTTGAGATCTGCGATCCTGAACTCGCCAGACTCAAGATGCAGGAGCCGCTCATACTCGCTGGCGAAGATATTGCCAGTGGCGTTGACATCAGCGTGAATACGCGCGGTGGTGGCGTCATGGGTCAGGCGGATGCTGCGAGAACGGCGATCGCCAAGGGGCTTCTGGCATGGACGAACGATACAACGCTCAAACAGACGTTTTCGGATTATGACCGCAATCTGCTGGTCAGTGACTCGAGACACACAGAGGCAAAGAAGTTCGGCGGCAAAGGCGCAAGAACTCGCAGACAGAAATCATACCGGTGATTGCGTTATGATCCCTGTTCGTTGTTTCACCTGCGGAAAGGTCGTATCCAGCGCGTGGCAGGAGTACAAGAAGAGAATAGAACTGGAAGATCCGGCAAAGGTCATGGACGATCTTGGAATCGAGAGATACTGCTGCCGGAGAATGCTCCTGACCCATGCAGAGTTGGTTGACGACTTCTCACCGTATTACTGATTGTTGACCAATGGGGCCGTGAGGTAGCTTGGTCCATCCTTCGGCGTCCGGGACGCCGACACCTGCGTTCAAATCGCAGCGGCCCCATCTTTTATTTTTTAATCTTTCACTTTTAGAAGTGTTCTTCTGATGACATCATCTGATTCCGGGAAGTATAGTGATCCGATTCCATCTGATTCAGCGTAAAAATCGAGCCCGCTGATCACCACAACCGGGGTTCCGTCGCAACCCTCGCCAAAGAGAAGGTTTGCAACGGACGCGAGTTCGTCCACGATCGCTTCGTTTGCAACCTCAAGGACATCGCCGAAGAGATCGCATGTCCCGCGCCAGTCTCTGGTCGGTCTGATTCCGGAGACTCCGATCGCAACTCCGATCTGCCCATCACGAAATGGCCGTCCATTGGTGTCTGTGATTACCACACTCACTTTCTTACCGGTTATCAAAAGCATATTCGCTCTCATATCTTTTGCGCTCTTGTCAGGATCGTCCGGCAGCAGTATGATGTGATCGCAATCTCCATCCACGTTCGATCCGTCGATTCCGGCATTCACGCAGATGTTTCCGCGCCGCGTCTTCGTGAGAAGGAATGGCGACTCGATGAGTGTCTCCGCGCTCTCGTCGAGAACCGCCTGGACGAACCCTGAATCGCTCTCGTTCGCATCAGCGATCGCAATTGCGCGCTCTGTTGGACTGATATTTTGTAGTTTTACGATTCTTCCTTCAGCCTTTGCAACGATCGTGGACGCGATTATGACGATGTCATGATCCTGCAGCGCGACTCGTTTGCAGATGATCTCTGCAAGATCGTCGCCATTCTCAATCAGCGGAATATCCGGAACAGTTACTGCATTCAGGTTCATGGTTCGTGTTATCTGTGCTGCATGGGATTTATATCAGGCACATCGTGCGGCGTAGCAGCAGGCGTTGTGCGCACTATGGGAGTTCATTTGTGGGGCATATAATGGCATATAATGTCCTGGGGTGCGATCTCCCGCGTCACACCGGTCTCAGCGGAATGATGTACGGTCTCGTCCCGTCGCTCTTCACAAGCGCCTCCACGCCGTACGCACACCTAATGTTCTCTTCTGTTAGAACCGATTCAGGATTGCCAGCGGCAAAGATCCTGCCACCGTTCAAAAGGAGCAGTCTATCTGTGTATCGCGAGGCAAGGTTCAGGTCATGGATCGCAACGATCGCAGAGATCCCTTTATGCCTCACGATGCCCTGCATAATATCCATCACCTCGAGCTGATGCCTGATATCGAGGTTGCTTGTGGGCTCATCCAGGAGGAGGATATCCGCTTCCTGTGCAAGCGCACGTGCGATCAAGACCTTCTGCTGCTGACCTCCACTGATCTCGTTGAAGTCCCGCATCGCAAACTCCATAATCCCGAGGAGTTCCAGAATCTCCAGAACACGGTCCACATCCTCCTCGCTACTCTTCCAGCCGAGATGCGGGCGTCTTCCCATGAGGACGGTGTCAAAAACCGTCGCAGGAAAGACGCGTGTTGTGGTCTGGGGCACATAACCCATCCGCTTTGCAATCTCCATTCTTGTCATATTGCTGACGTTATTCCCGTCCAGGAGTATGCTTCCGCCTCGTGGAGTCAGGATCCGGTCGATACACCTGATCAGCGTCGATTTGCCAGCGCCGTTCGGACCGACGATTCCGATTACCTCTGATCGATCCAGATCCATCGATATGTCTTCGAGAACCAATGTACTATTGTAGCCGAATTCTACATTGTTTACCTTTAGTTTCACCAGTATTCCCTCCTTCGTCTCATTATCAGGTATAGGAAGAGTGGAGCCCCCATAAATGCCGTAACTGCCCCGACAGGGAGGATTACAGGAGCTATGATCCTTCTTGCCACAAGGTCTGCGCTGATGAGAATCACCGCACCCAGGAGACCTGAAACAGGTAGCACGTACCTGTTATCTCCCCCGATTGCGAGTCGTGTCATGTGCGGGGCAACGAGCCCGATGAACCCGATTGTGCCTGTGAAACAGACGATCGTTGCGACGAGCAGCGTCGAGACCACCATGGCAATGATTCGGGTGCGCTTCACATTCACACCGAGGCTCTTTGCGGTCTCATCTCCTGCGCCCATCACGTTCAGGTCCCACGACCTCATCATGAGGAGCGGGGCGCAGCATAGAAGCATGCCAAGTATGATCGTAACAACGGGCCATGATGAGCGGTTGAGGTCGCCGACCATCCAGAAGACCGCTTCCTTGACAGCCTCTGCCTCGCCAAAGTACTGAAGAATCGTTGTCATCGCGCCGAAGAGATACATCATCGCAATACCTGCGAGAATCATCGTCTCAGGTGTTGCTCCTTTGCGGCTCGATAACCCGAGGATGATGAACGATACCAGCAGCGCGAATACGAATGCGTTTCCGATGATAAGATATTTTCCGCCGACGATTCCTGCGCCTGCGAGAATCGCAAGTGACGCGCCGAATCCTGCGCCTGACGAGATTCCGAGCGTGTACGGGCTTGCAAGCGGATTTCTGAGTATCGCCTGCATCACCGCACCTGCAAGTCCAAGACCGATGCCTGCGATGATACCGAGGAAGATTCTGGGGAGCCTGAGGTTCCAGACACAGACATCAGCGAGCCATGT
>JAYEFS010000237.1:0-3041 GCA_034658695.1 Methanobacteriota archaeon
AACGCGCCGTATTCAGCGCGCCACTTATCTATTGTCCATTGAGGACGGGGTGACAAAAAGGAACAAAAATGGCAAGGTTTTGGGATGTGGAACTCACCCGAATATGGAGAGTTTTCATCACCCCAGTATAAGTCTCCGCCTTGGCAGACCACCCAACTCCCGGATGGTGCCGGGGCAACATAAAAGATCGGTCATTCGAAGAGAGCTCGAGTTGCCCGGGGTCCGGGTACAACTGAAATTGCAGTCACCTGCTGTGGCAAGTATTGCCACAACAGATTGCACAAACACCGAAGCCCTGTTCCGAATCATTCAGTCGATTCCCTCGAGAAGGCTGAACCACTCAAGAGATGGCTTGCAAAGGTGTTATGAACTGGTGCGAGGGGATGGAACGTAGGAAATAGCGGCGCACCGTTGAAAAAACGCTCCAAACACAATAGGCTGGTCTATGGTAAAGTGCATCAGTGAGAGATGATCTGTTAGTAGTTTTGCTGGCGTAACATAGTTTTTCTGATATCATTTAAGTACAGTGCAATTCAAAACGTACACCCTATGGCAATGTCTAAGAAGGATATGGTAAGAAGGAACTCTAAGAAAAAGGAAATGTTGGAAGAACTTGAAAAACAGGCTGCGTCCGGAAGTGGTGATGCAAAGAAGAAACTTGCAAAAGCGAAGAAAAAAATGAAGTGATCATTTTGTGATATTTTGGGTGAAGGAGCATTTGTCACCCATAATCCATAAAATCTCTATGAACCTGCAATCAAAAACCAGAAGTTGCGGAGGGCGTAAAATGAGTGATGAAATCCGGATTGGAATTGTTATATGTGACCGCTACCGCGTGTGTGCCGGAGGCAAGTGTCTGAGGGCGCTTAACAACAGAGAGGGTGCATTCAGCATTTACGAGGGCAAAGAGGTGAAACTGGTTGGATACACTGCGTGTGGTGGCTGCCCTGGTGGAAATATCGAATACGCTCCTGAGGAGATGAAGAAGAACGGGGCGGAGGTGATACATCTCGCAACAGGGCTTGTCGTCGGATATCCGCCATGCCCTCGTATAATCCGCTTTCGTGACTTTATCCGGGCAAAGTACGGGCTCAATGTCGTGATCGGGACGCATCCGATCCCCCAGAACTACTATGATACGCATACGGCACTCGGGACATGGAACTCTCCGCGATGGACTGAGATCATCCAACCGACACTTGCTGATGAAGAGACCCGGTTGTTGTACGACTAATAACAGGGTTATGGAATGATGGGCTGACGGAATGGTACAATGCTGGAATTGAGCGTTCTTGTGGATAACAATACCCTGATAGATCGTTACTTTCATGGTGAACCCGGGGTGTCCTACCATCTTCGAGACATGGGCACCAGTATCCTGTTTGATTGTGGATATTCGGATGCGTTCATAAGAAACGCGGAAAAGATGGGCATTCACCTGCTGGACCTCGACAGTGTAGTGCTCTCTCACGGGCATCTCGATCACACGTGGGGTCTTTATCATCTGATCGAACTCTATACCGAAGCAAGAATGGAAAAGGTAAATTGTGATAATCCAACTCTTGTAGCCCATCCATCTGCATTTTTAACCAGAACAGTTGACGACATCCCGGAGATCGGATCTTTAATCTCGGAAGATAAGTTATCCCGCCACTTCAATATGCAATTGAGCAAGGAACCCCTGTGGCTGACTGATAACCTGGTTTTTCTCGGTGAGATCGAACGAACGAACGACTTTGAAGCAAGGGTGCCGATTGGAAAAATCCTGCGAGATGGAACTGAAGAAGACGACTATGTGATCGACGATTCTGCTCTGGTTTATGCATCGCCGAAAGGGCTCACGATCATTACGGGTTGTTCGCACGCAGGGATCTGCAACATCATTGAGTATGCAAAGAAGATATGCGGCGATTGTCGAGTGGTTGACATAATTGGGGGATTTCACCTGCTCGATCCTTCGCACGAACAACTGCAGGGAACTTGTGAGTACCTGAAGGGATTACAACCAAAAACCGTACATGCCGCCCATTGCACTGACTTACATTCGAAGATTGCATTATCTCGAGTTGTGGACGTAAGGGAGGTGGGTGTGGGCTTGAGATTGGTGTATGAATGAACCACGTGGCTACATGCCAGTGATTTCAAACGGTGCGAGCGCTCGATATTTTGCGACTGCATGCTGCATACTGTATGTGTGATACATAGACAGGGATTTTACGGGGGTTCGGTTTAAAAACGATTTTTTTCACAAAAAAATCGAGTAAAAAGGAGTATGTATGGGGGTCTGAGTTTATGGGGTATATACCATAAAAAACTGCCCTTCATGAGCGGGGTTGCAATATACGCTTTCGTAAAAAGAAAAGAGAAAAGAGCCTGGTTGGAATTTATTATTCCTTTAGTATCAGTATCTCTGTCGCTTTGATCACTGCTTCTACTTTATCGCCTTCTTTCAGATCAAGATCTTCCACGGCTTCTTTTGTTAGCATCGAAGTCAGGACGGCTGGCTCTGCGATCTCGATCTTCACAGTAGATGCAACTTCGCCTTTCTCGATTTTCTTCACAACACCTTCGATCTGGTTTCTTGCGCTTATTCTCATTTTTGGTATCCTCCTTTGCTTGTTACAACCACTGTCGCGGTTGCAGGATGTTATGGATATCACAGCACACTATAAGAACATGTCGCCCCTAACATCACCAGTGTATAGTCCCGAAACCTTTGACTTTATATACCCATCATCTCCACATGGGGCGACGAAATAAAGTCATAAAGTTGACAGACAAGAAAATACGGTACATAATTCGAGCAAAGACCAGAAATGACAGCACTAAAAGCATTGCACAGGGTATGAAATTAAGTGAATCCACTGTTAAGAGAGTTTGGATGCACTGGACAAAACACCATGAGCCGATACCGATCAAGAAAGCCCCTTCGGGGCAAAATTGACTGATGTTCTCACAGCGCACATCTAATTTCCCCAGTTTTAGGCTCATAGACATATCCCTCAGATTTCAAATGTTGAATGTCATTAAGAGTTTGCTTT
>JAYEFS010000238.1:0-3030 GCA_034658695.1 Methanobacteriota archaeon
GAATCGCGGTGCTGGACGATGGAATTCTGGCATTTACAGGTACGAAAGATCAATATTCTAACTGGAGGTGAAAACGATGTTTGCCACATACAGAAAAGGAGATTCATACCTCCACAGGCTCGATTCACGCACAAAACTTCTGCTTACAGCAGGAATAGGAATTATCATATATCTGGCAGGTCCGGTGAAACTCGGGCTTCTGGGGGCATCCGTGCTGCTGCTTGCGGCTGTCGGAGGCATCCCGATCACAAGTCTTCTGCGAGGGCTCAGACCGATTGCGACATTCCTTGTTCTGATATTTCTGACCCATCTGCTCGTAGTCTCGAAAGGCAGCGTCGTCGCTGCGGCAATCCCGCCCGCAAGGTTCATTCTCCTGATCCTCTTCACAATGATACTGCTGCACACAACCTCACAATCCGAGTTGAAGACGGCTCTCGCCTTCTTTCTGAGACCGCTCGGACGCTTCGGCACAGATTGCGCATTCATGATCGGACTTGCCGTAACATTCATTCCCGGGTTGCTGCTCGACAGAGATGTGATCTTGCGGGCGCAGGCAGCGAGAGGATACAAGCCAACTGGGATGGCGGGTTTTACTGCGCTGATCGTTCCGCTGCTGCGAAGATCATTCAGGAAAGCGGATGAATTGTCCGATGCTCTCGAGTCACGGTGTTACCACCGGGATGCAAAGCGGTACTATTATGGCGGGGCGCTGGCGGGACGGGATTGCGCTTTGATCGGTGGATTTGTGGCGGTTCTGGTTCTGTGGGCATATACCTAATCCCCACACCTTCTCGCAATCACAGCGAGGTGATCCCTGTACTGCGGCAGCTTAACAGTCTTCAGAACAGAAACGCCTTCTCGCAGTTTTTCCACCTCTTTTTCGAATGTCGCTCTCGTATCAGCGATTGAATCGATGCTCCGTGCCTTGATCATGAGAATCAGGTAGCCACCTTCCGTAAGAAAGCATTCCACGTTCTTCAAGGCGATTTCTGCCTGATTGCGCTGCGCAATGTCCTGATAGATAACGCCCACCTCGTCCACGAGAGGTGCGTATCGTTCAGGGTGATTCGCATCCGCAAAGATTGGAATTGCGTTTGAACGCTCTTCGCATGCCAAAATAAGTTTTTTCATCTCTCCTGGCGCAAAGTCGAGCGCGTACACAAGCCCCCTGTGAGCGACGTCTGACACGTGACTCGCTGTGCTACCAGCCGCCGCGCCGAGATACAGTACCAGCGAAGTATCCTCAATCGGCGGCAGGTAACCCGTCAGAATCAGTGCGGCGAGCTTGCTGTGATGCGGGTCCCATGTGCGATACTCCCCCGCGGTCCCGATGGTTGCAAGTTTCGCGGCTCCTTTGCGCCGGTACACACCGCAACTGATCTCAGTGAAATCCATGCCCCCACCCCTGCCCCCGTCCATATCCATATCCACACCCATGCCAGTACCAGTTCATACCTGTTGCTCACAGCAGCTCTCTGACCGGACCTATAATGGAATTGATGTATCCGGCGGCGGTTTTCTTCAGGTCCATCGGGTGCAGACTCTCATCTGCAAAATCGTTCGTAAGTTCAGCATAAGTTCCGTAACTGACATCTCCGCCAAACTTTGACGGTCTCTCAACCTCAACTTCGCCAAATCTCGGGAAGATGTGGTATCTGAAGAGGTCGATTACCGGATTGTCGTCTATTATCCCCTGCGGGCAGAATGCACTCTTGATCTTCTTCTCAACCGACTTCTCACCATCATCCACAGAAATATAATTATTCTCTGATGAGGACATCTTCTCGCCGTTCAGACCGAGAAGAATCGGCGTGTGGATGCATACCGGCGCCCGATGCCCCAGCTGCGGCAACTCCTCACGTGCAAGCATGTGAATCTTGCGCTGGTCGATTCCCCCCACTGCGAAATCGGCATCAAGAGCCATGATGTCAATAGCTTGCATGAGCGGATAGATCATCTGAGAGACCATCGGGTGCTCGATGTTTCTGGCAACCTCACTCATGCTGCGCCGTGCCCGGTTCAGCGTGGTGCCCTGCGCCAGCCTGAGCACATTCAGCATGTAATCAGACTCCAGTTGGAATTCGGATCCAAAGACAAATTTTGCCTTATCTAAGCCGAGCGCAATGAAACATCGTTTGTTGTACTCGGCAAGTGCCCGCACCTCCCCAAGCGTACCCTTTCCGTTCAGATATGCGTGCAGGTCTGCGAGCAGCACCGTTACCCCAATTCCAGCATTCTGAAGATCGATAAGCTTATTCACAGTCAAAACATGACCGAGATGTATCTTTCCGCTTGGTTCATACCCCGCGTATGCAATCAGAGTCTTATCAGACCCCAGTAGTTCATTCATGTCATCGACAGTCACGATCTCAGTTGTGTTCCGTGTGATCAGTTCATATCGGTCCATCTGCTCACATATTGGACGCGATGATGTTTTTAAAGTTTCCCAGAGGTCGACACTTTCGAAACATACCCGAGTTCCGAACACAATTCCAAGCCACACCACCACCACCGACATCATTCTCTGTCATATAAGCACATACAGTATCCGCGCACGGAATCCTTGAAATCGGATGCGCCCCCCGTAAATCCTGCTACTTTTACTTCTACAGAGTCTGAAGACGAAGTAGCAGTGCAACAGCACATTGATCACATCTTCTGTGCTGTATTCTGCGCCTTTGGGTACGTGCCAAACTTCCTTCGCCAGGACTGCCACACCATCTGACGTTGGTGTTGCTTTGGAGTCGTTTTCAATTCGAGTGTTGTGCCGACCGCTTCAGATTTAAACATCTGGAAACGTCAGAATTTTGATTCAACACCATGTAATATGACAGCCCCTTCTCATACAAAAGTTTAATGGCTCTTCGCTATTTCGTGTGGGTGAAATGGGGTTAAGATATCCCATCAAAGATATATCTTGGTGCTGAAATCCTGGGCATTTCGATAACAGTAGGGGCTCTGCATTCAATACGCCACTCCTGTGATCTGTTTCAGTTGATGTTGGGGCATCGCATTACCCATACAAAACAG
>JAYEFS010000239.1:0-3025 GCA_034658695.1 Methanobacteriota archaeon
GCCCACAATCCTTAATAGGTGTGCAATCGAGGTGTATAGGGCCGACATTCCGATAAGGAGGGAGCGTCTTTGAGAAATACCCCCATAGCAGAAGCCATAAATGGATTACTTGACTCGAAATCGATATTTAAAAACAGGGATGTACTTCGATCCACTTATGTTCCGGATTATCTCCCACATAGGGACCGGGAAGTGGATTCTTTGATCAAGATTCTGATCGTGGCGTTGCGGGGTGATACACCATCAAACATCCTGATCTACGGGAAGACCGGGACTGGTAAGACTGCAGTCACCACGTATGTCGGAAACGAGATCGAGAAAGTGGGGGTGGAACGTGAGATTCCATGTACCGTCCTGTATGTGAATTGTGAGATCATCGACACGCAGTATAGGCTGCTCGCCAAGCTTGCGCGTAACTTCGGCAAGAAGATTCCGATGACGGGGTGGCCCACCGATCAGGTGTATTCCGAATTCAGAAAAGCGCTCGACGCAAAAGAACAGGCTGTGATAATCATCCTCGATGAGATCGATAAACTGACAAAGAAAGGGGATGATGTGCTGTACAATTTATCAAGAATCAACGCCACGCTCAAACATGCCAGAGTCAGCCTTGTGGGAATCTCAAACGACCTGAAGTTCACAGAGTTCCTTGATCCGCGAGTCAGAAGTTCCCTTGGGGAGGAAGAGATCGTTTTTCCGCCATATAACGCTGATCAGCTTGCAGATATCCTCAGGCAGCGCGCCGAGATGGCATTCGGCGACGAGATACTCGATACCACGGTGATCACGCTCTGTGCCGCACTCGCAGCAAGGGAACATGGTGATGCGCGCAAAGCCCTTGATCTGCTCAGGATATCGTCAGAACTCGCTGAGCGCGATGGATCGATTCTGGTGAGTGAAGTCCATGTCCGGCGGGCACAGTCCAAGATAGAGTCCGATCGTGTTGCAGAGGTGATAACAACGCTTCCGACGCAGTCAAAGATGGTGCTGTACAGTATCATGGCACTCGATCAAGATCCTGAATTGATCCGGGGAACTGGAAACGGTAGAAAAATCATGTCCACCGGAGAGGTTTACCGTATCTACAGGCATATATGTAGTATGATTGACATAGACGTCCTGACACAGCGTCGCATCACCGAACTCATCACCGAACTTGATATGCTAGGAATTGTGAATGCTATCGTGGTTAATCGGGGGAGATATGGTATGACCAAAGAGATATCGCTCGACACGCCGCCTGACCGCATATACCACATGCTGAGTGATGATGCGCGGTTGCAGCCGCTCACGGGTATCATGTGCATGCAGCCCGATTTAATCCAGGCGCGGGACTCAATCCAGACACGGCTGGGATGAATATATATCGTATCAGCAAGATGTGAGAGTATGGCATCTCAAATTATACAGATTGTCTCGGCATCAGAACAGGGTCCTGAGCGGATCAAGGTCGAAGCATCGACTTACGAGTTCACAATAGCAACCCGTGCCAAATGGGAGATGATCGTCGCAGGCGAGGACGTGACGATTGCGAAGGGCGCATTCGAGAAGATCGAGATCAGGGAGATCTGCTTGCAGCGGGATCTACTTGCACTCCTGTGCGCATTCACCCCACATCCACTCGCGTCAGTGGTGCGCGTTGGATCAGGTGGAGGGGTTGCACCGGTTGAGGCTGATCGACAGATCCAGGTCGCATACATTCTCGGACAGGAGACCGGCGAGATTAAGGAAGGCGATCTTATAGGGGTGTTGAATGTCCTGCCGATCATGTTCACGCGCGAGGCAAAGAAACCGGTCATAGTCAAGGAGTGAATGGTCGACTCATCAGGGATCGTTTCGATGTTACTGGACTCAGAAAGTCCGGTAACACACCTCCGCACTTTTTTATTCAGAGAAGGTATCGTTGATTCCGAAGAGGAGTACCGATCCCTGTTGCGCGAGGTAACAATCAGACTCGCAAGAGAACAGGTCGCATCGTCCGCACACCGGGACGAGGAGGTCATGCATGCGATAAAAGCGCTTGACGACCTTAACGACACTATAAACCTCATTTCAGAGCGCCTATTTGACTGGTATGTACCCTACAAGGACTCGGACTTGATTTCAAACATAATTTCAAACTCGATTTCAGAATCAGACCTGAGGCGAATCCCTGAGCAGGATAACCTCCCCTACGCAATGCGTATGCTCGCGCAGAACCTGATTGACCTGCACAAAAGCAGAGGGGCGTTAATTGAACACATCAAAGACGAGATCGTACGCGTTGCACCCAATCTCACGAATCTCGCAGGCGCTCTTCTTGCTGCGCGGCTTCTCAGTATCGCAGGTGGACTCAACAGACTCTGCATGATGCCTGCAAGCCGCGTGCAGATTCTCGGTGCGAACCGGGCGATGTTTCGGCATCTGCGCGGCGCATCTCCGCCAAAACACGGCGTAATCTTCCAGCACCCGCACATCCATGCGTCACCCCACCGAATGCGCGGCAGGATTGCACGGGCGTTCGCCTCAAAACTGGTAATCGCCGCACGGATCGATTACTACAGTGGCAAGGTTTCCGAGGGGCTCGCTCAGGATCTAACCGATCGAATCGAATCGATCAAGCAAAAAATGAGAAAAGAGCAGTGATGCGGAGGGAGGGATTCGAACCCGCGAACTCCTGCGAGAGTGGATCTTGAGTCCACCGCCTTTGACCGCTTGGCTACCTCCGCTCAGCACGAGATATGAGTGCTCTTCCGTGCGATATCATTTAAGCATGTCGATTGGTGGTGGTGATGAGACTTGTTATTATTTTCCGGTTACACCGGGTTGTCTAATGTGAGCACGACGTACATTCAATAACTTGTGATGGGAACCACATGATTACACAGTCTGCGAAGCAAAGGCGTTGCCATCTCCACGAGATTTCTGTGTTGATCTTGTGTAATCTCGTCTGTTGACAAGAAGTTGTATCACAGATTGCCTAACCAGCTGCCCCCTCCATTCGGGGTAATCCTACTGCGGAATGTATGGATGGCAACGCCCATGC
>JAYEFS010000240.1:0-12631 GCA_034658695.1 Methanobacteriota archaeon
GCAAATAATTAATGCGATATAACTTAGAAAAGTGACATGTTTTTTAAGAAACACTATCGCAATTTTATCTTTTTTTGCTGTTTCGGGTCGTTGATGCCCGAGAGAATTTTCAAAATGAGAATTGCTGGTTGCGAGACCTTTCTGATTTCTCCTGAGATCGGGTGTTTTGGGAAGAGTGTGGAGGAAAAATGCTGATTCTGATGGATTCTGTGGTTTTCAAAAGATGTCGGAAGAGACTTATTCATCCTTTGCGTCTTTGTGCCTTCGCGTCTTGGCGTTTCTCTGATTTAACGCAAGGGCGCAGAGACGCAGAGAGGTGCCCGCGACCCCACACACGTGAAGGCTACCGTTAGCGACCACGGAAAACGTCAGAACCAGGAAAAATGATGGTGCATCCCGGTTATCGCTCTCCCTCGCAATCACCATCGCACCCGACATCGCAGACATCACATGCAGACCCGCGCTTGACTTCGCCCTCAGAATCCAGAACCCGCGTTGCGTAAGCAAGCACTGTTGCGTTCGAGAGCGTTCCTGCAATTAAGATTGCGTCGAAGATCTCCTCCTTTGACAATCCAAGCTTCTCTGCTATGCGGATGTGCATTCGCAGGCAGTGATCACACCTGATCGCAGCGGATACGCCAATTGAGATCAGTTCAATCGTCTGGGGGTCAAGACGTTTGAATTCCCGTATTATTGCGCTGTCGTAGAGTATCTTTGGGATCAGGAGCTCAGGCGTCCCCTTCATGAACTGCAGGATGTACGGAACCTCGCCGTAGTACTTCTCAACAGCATCGAGCAGTTCATCCACAACATCCTCGGGATCCCTCTTCATGATCCGCTGTATCTTCTCGATGTCCATCCGCACCCCTCCTAAATTACAAAACCGGTCACCGATTTCGGCAGTATTCTGATCAGCATGTAATCTCTCACGCCGGACGGTAACACCCTGGCAATCTCGCCAAGCTTTGGACCCTCTTCAAACTCTATATTCTCAATTACCTCTTTGTACTGCGAATATGGAAGTTTTACGCGAGCACCCAGGAGTTGCAGCGTGATTGGAGCTGGAGAGAGCGATTTGTTGATTTCCGGGATGTTCTCCTTGATCTCTTTCATAAGGCGTGCCGGATGTGTGGTCAGCGGGTCCTTTGAGATCTCGAGTCTCTGTTCATCGAGAATTTTACCCACAACCTCTGCCAGCTTATCGAGCGCGCCGATCTCACCTTCGTTTCTCAACCGGTGTGCAATCCTGCCAAGATGCCCGACATACGCCTTCGCATATGCAGGAGTCGTGCTGAGTTCAGGCGTGCCGGTGATGACACACGGAACCTCAATATCCTTGTACAGCACGTATTTCTCATTCATCAGGCAGTCTTCGAAGTTTCCGAGTGTGAAGAGAGCGAGATCATGCTCGTCTGCCAGTGCACGCTCCTTTGCTGAGATCTGTGCAATTCTTCGCCCGACACCTCTCGCAAGTCCAATCAGCGTTGTGTTTGCACCCTGTCTGCGCATATACTCTGCCACATCGCAGGAATGGTGCGGAAGATGGTGGTATGCCAGCGTCGGTGCGATCACGATTATGTCTGTTCCGGTGAGCGGTGCTCTCGTGATCTTGGCGCGAAGCTCCTTTGCCAGATCCTCGAGCATGGATACGTCTTCATGCGGGCAGAGCATCTGGATCATGACCTCAGTCTGCATGTAGTTTGTCTGGAGGACGTATCCGCCAAGGTCATCGATCAACTCGAGTATGAGATTGTGTTTGAAGACGCCGCCCTCGTACATGATCGGTTCAAGCATGTCCGGAAACCTCCATTTCAATACCCTCTTTTAGCTCAGCCATTATTCCTTCAGCCCTCTTGATCCATTCCGGCTGTATAGCATCCTCTGACGCCACAAAGAGCATTTCTGATCCGGTGGAGACGTGGTGTCTCACACGGAAGCCCTCTGGCGTGATTCTGAGGAGGGCATCTGCGAGCCGTACCTCAATCTCCCTGCGCGGATCGGCAATGACCGTATCCGCAATCGATTTTGATGCCTCCGCCATATTATCAGTTGTAATTGTCATCGTCTTTTTGTCGGGCTGCTCGATATTCTCGTGCCCGTACTCCATTCTGAGTCTGCCAAGCAACTGGGGTACGTATTCTTCGTTTGTCAGCTCCAGACTCACCTGTTTACTGCTCGCCGTTCCGAGTGTGACGTCTGCAACATCACTGACCCGAATTGGCGGGATGCCGGTCCTGATCAATGCGCAGAAGATAAAAAACGGTTCAGCCGGGTTGATTTCGACCCACAGACGTCCGAGAACTGTTGTGAGTTCCAGATCAGCAAGAACGTCACGAATAACTGAGTCGTAAGCCGCAGCACCTGTCTCGTCCGGGGACTCGACTTTGAATACCTCGAGCGGTTTCATGAACTGTCACCACCTGCCATCACAATCACTCCTCGATGAAACCCGACGCGAGCAATGCAGAGCCCACCGCGCCGATCAACTGTGCGTGTGGCGGCACGATCACTTCTGCCTGTAGCAGTTCGTGCATCGCATGCGGTAGCCCCTCTATGAGCGATGTACCACCGACCATGATCACAGGCTCTCTCACCTCAACCTCCTGGAGTTGCTGCTCAAAGACCTGCTCCGCAACGCTGTAGCACGCTGCTGCCGCAACATCCTCGTGGCGCGCCCCCTTCGAGAGTGAGTTCACAAGACTCTGTATGCCAAAGACGATGCAGTAGCTGTTCATCGAGATTGCGGACGCGTCGCCTGCGAGCGCAAGCTTGCCGAGTTCGGTTATATCAACACCCAGACGCTTTGCGGTCATCTCAAGGAATCGTCCTGATGCGCCTGCGCAGATTCCACCCATCGTGAATATTCCAGGAATTCCGTCGTTCACTGATATTGCTTTGTTGTCCATTCCGCCGACGTCAATAACAGTTGCTGCCCCTTTCTGCCGGTCGGCAAGGTACACAGCGCCCTTTGAGTTCACGGTGATCTCCTCCTGGACCAGATCCGCATTGAACGCATCCCCCAGAAGGAATCTGCCATACCCGGTCACACCCAGCGCCTGAATCTCGTCCCTCTTGATTCCCGATTCCTGAAGCGCTGTTGCGAACGCTTCCTCCGCGCTCTTTACAACATCGGTGGAACTGACCCAGCCAAATCCGAGAACCTCGTCATCCTTCATGACTACAGCCTTTGTGGTGGTTGATCCCGAGTCGATTCCTGCGGTGATGCCTGCCTGAGTCTCGCGTGCGAGCAGACTGCGCCTCTTGGCAATCGTTGTCAGTGCTTCCATCCTCGTGAGAAGCGTATCTGCAGTGGTTCGCTCGGTATACGAGTAACTGATCACGGGAAGCCCGGATTTATCGTGGATGTACCTGCGAATCTCGTTTCGGACGAGCGCGCCCTCCGCACACCGGAAGCATGTTCCGATGAATACAGCATCAGCGGTGGTGTGTCCCTCAACAACCGAGATTGCGCGGGCGAGCATCAATTTGAGGTCAGGACTCGTGACCTTCAGTCCGAATTTCGCCTCTGCTGCCTCCACATCGTCAAGATCGATGTCCGGAAAGATGATCTTTGCTCCGACCTGCTCTGCGGCTGATTCAATCTCGCCCTGAATTCCGGTATACTCGGAACCACACGAGATCTGTGCGACCTCTATTTCATTCATGCGTCCGCCTCCGTTGCACCCTCAAGACCTTTCAAGAATTCGGATATCCGGTAAACGAAATTCTCCGCATCATCATCCGATGTTGGATAATTCAGCTCGAGAATCGGGATTCGTTTCGCGCGTATCAGAAACCCCACGAGTTCGCTTGTGCGCTGGCAGCCCATACATCCGAACCCGATCGGTGCGTCCTCGACAAGGATCGCTGCCTCTGCATCCTCAATCAGTGGATCCAGAAGCGACATGCGCCCGCGAACGCCCGCGGGAACTTCGACAGCTGCATACTTGAGCCCGCGTTTAGGGTCTTCAGGCGTGATGTTCAGAGGCGGAGAGTCGACCCCCGCCGTCGTGACTTTTTTTCTGATTTCCTGCATGATCGCAAGCGGCTTGTGACCGAAGCGCTCGACGAGATCATAGAGGATCAGACTGTTGCTTGGATAGATAAAGATGTTTTTCATGTTCCGCCTCGCTGATGTGCTATGATGTGTAAGATATGATCGATTCCGGTATATGAATGTGTCTGAATACGACTAAAGGAAACGCGATATGAATGCTAAAGTAGTTTGTGGTTGTTGGCTGTATCATGGCGAAAGCGAAAGTGGACTGGTGGCAATCGCAGAATGTGAGACACCACCTGATCAGCGCAGTCGCCCAATTCAATGAGATTGTGGCTTGTAAAAGGAAAAATGACGAAACCAGGTCTTGTGAATCGATTTTTAGAGTATTAAACACGTTGTGTGACGGATTTCGTGCACGCCATGAAGCAGACGAAGAACCGGATGATCTGTGGGCGTTGGAGGTTGTGGAGTGCCTGCTCGGCAGCCCGTCGAACCGGCTTGCGGTTTACGGCACACTGATGCGGGGCAAATCGAATCACAGGATAATTGAGGAGATTGCAGGTGAATGGAGATGCGGGTTTGTGCACGGGCGTCTGGAGGAACATTACGGTTTTCCGTTCGTTGTGCCGGATGCCAGCGGGGACATGATCCCGGTTGACGTCTTGAGTTCTGCCGAACTTCCCACCTCGTGGAAGCGGATCGATCGGTTTGAGGGGGTCTGGTACGATCGGTGCTTGGTGCCGGTGCACGATTCCGATGACGAGTTTATCTTCATCGCGAATATCTATTGCAAAGCGTCTTTTTCGCAATTGCAAGGCTACTGATCAATTCCGGAACTGCGCGAACGCATAAGATATAGTAAAGGATCTCATCACGGTGATGCAGTCTCGGGTTAGACCACCATAATTCCCGGCTATACTTCGCACCGCCACAACTTGAGCTTTTTTTTACATAAGTGTCAGTTGGATGTGCGACCAGAGTTTAACGCCATCCTCTGCGACTTTGCGTTAAATCGAGAACGCAAAGGCGCGGAGACGCAAAGATTAAATAAACTTCTTGATCGGCTATCCTGTTGTATATGCCTCGGTCTTGTGTGTTCATGGTCAAATTGGCAATTGCAAAAATCGCAGTTTATGCAGGTGGTGAGTATATTCTGCAAAATAGCGAAGAGTCCCCATCTCGGATGCAACATCCGCCAGAAAAAAAAGTAAAGGTGCTTTTATGCACCTTACGCTGGTTTATCGTAGAGCTTTGTCTTGGTCATCAGGTTGCCTGCCCCTGCGTGTGGCTGGCGGAAGAGCGTATCATTCGCCTTCTCAATCTCACGTGCTTCCCTTGCAAGAACCGCTGCCGCGGTCATCATCTCGTGACCAGCCGCTGCTGTGAGCGAGACCTTCTCAATGTCCTTGTGTATGAAACAGGCAGGGAAGTTGATCGCTGCAACCGTGTTTGCCATGTGGAGCGCAGCGAGAGCCTTCGCCTTTGCGTACGGGTTCTCGAAGCATCCGCGCTCAACGCACTTCTCAGGGCTTCCAAGGATGTACGGCAGTTCAAGGTCTTTTCCTGACTTTCCGGAAGCGACCTGATCGATCACCTTGTCAAACTCCTCCTGAATCATGCGTACAACACCGCATGAGGACAAG
Organism: Methanobacteriota archaeon; assembly: GCA_034658695.1. Lineage (GTDB taxonomy): Archaea > Halobacteriota > Methanosarcinia > Methanosarcinales > Methanogasteraceae > Methanogaster_C. The sequence goes on from JAYEFS010000240.1 coordinate 5,644, forward strand.
ACCTTCATCGCATCCGAATTGAACGACGCCATCTCTGTTGGGTCAAGGAACTCTCTCTTCGCACCGATCAGCGGGTCGACCTTCAGGATGATTGATCCGAAACCAGCATCCTTCAGTGCCTGACGCGCATCCTTCTTGTCAGGACCATCCGAAACGACGATCGTTGGCGTGTCCTTGTAGACCTCTCGTGCCGCAGTCGGTCCGGGTGCGCCCGCATTCGGGCTGATCATCACAACAAAATCAGGATCCCAGTGCTTGATCAATGCTTCCGTGTCTTTCGCTTCATCCACGCCCATCTTTGCGCCGGTTCCGAGCGTTCGTACCATAATTCCCTTTCTTGCTGCAATCTCGTCAAGAACAAGGTCAATCACCTGGGACATCCCCAGATTTCCGAGTTTTACAAATCCAATTTTTACATCAGCCATAGATGTATCACCGCGTTTTGTATCAGGGTTATGCGATATAAGGGTATTGACTAGAGGGAATGTTAACGTGGCGTGGGTGTTCGAGTCATGTCTTTTTTGGCGGTGGGATCGAATACACTTAAATACCATGGGAACCCCTCGAATAAATCTTGAGTTGAGCAAATAACCTTTAATCAGCATCCTGCCGTGTAAATCAGTTGCTGAAATAGGTTTTTATCCACCGATTAACACTGATTGCCACAGATTGATGTTTTTTGGTACTTACTCAATATTGTGTGGATATCTGCATACAAAACCACGAGATTTCATGAGATTAACACAGAAATCTTGTGGAAATGGCTGCACCGCTGCTTTGCAGACTGTGTAATCTTGTGGTTCACGCCATATAGTATTGGACATGTTCACCCCCTACCCTGATCGATCACTCAAAACTCTGCCTCCGAGCGGCATCTTACTGAACAGGTTTACAATTCCGAGCCGATCGGACCAATACGCTTCAGTTCATCCACAAAATCCGAAACGATCATAGAAAATCGCTCGCTTTCGGACGCATCGATCCACTCGACACGCAGCCTGCGTGCATCGATCCCAACACCAGCCAGCACACCTGCGAGCGCAGCCATCCTGTGCACCGCGTGCTCGTTTCCATGCACATAATGACACTCGCCGACCTTGCATCCGGCGACCAGCACGCCGTCCGCACCGCACCTGAGCGCCTCGAGCACAAATGACGGATTGACACGCCCCGCGCACATAACCCGGATCACCCGGATGTTGGTCGGGTACGAGATGCGCAAAATGCCAGCAAGGTCGGCACATGCGTAGGCGCACCAGTTGCAGAGAAAGGTTATGATCAGCGGGTACTCACTCTTAGATACACGCACAGGAGAACCGTTCTCTCTCAAAGGCACAATCGCGCTCTTCGTTGTCGGTTGGTCACCCTCTGTCAACGCATGGATCTGCGAGATGATCTGGGAATCGGTGTGGATGTACGGCGCAATCGCGCCCTCCGGGCATGCGGCACTGCACGAACCGCAGCCTTTGCACGCCAGTTCGTCGACCACTGCCCTGCCGTCCACCATGCTGATGCACCCAAACTCGCAGACAGGTACACAGAGACCGCATCCCACGCACCGGTCCCAATCAACGTGTGTGCTCATCGGATTGATCTCCAGACGATCGCGTGAAAGCAGAGTCTTGACCCGGGATGCGGCAGCAGTTGCCTGCGCAACTGATGTCTGGATGTCCTTTGGTCCCGATGCGCACCCTGCGATTGCGATTCCATCGGTTGGCGCTTCCACTGGTCTCAGTTTCGGATGCGCCACCTGCATGAACCCGTCCGCTCTGGTCCGCATGGCAATCCCGATGCCGGTCTCATTATCTGCCGTAAGTCCTACCGAGAGAACCACAAGATCGCATTCCTCCTCGACAATCCCGCCGTCCGATAGCGTGTCCTCGTACCGGATGATCGGGCTTCTGCCGTGTGTCAAGACCTCAGACACCCTGCCACGCACAAAATCGACTCCGAGTTCCTGTGTGCGCTGGTAATACTCCTCATAACCAGCTCCGCATGCTCTTATATCGATATAATGAATTGAAATATCGGTTTTTGGGTTTTTCTTCATAATCAGCTGCGAATTCTTGATCGCAGCCATACAACAGATGACAGAGCAGTAATTGTTGCCGACTGTTGCATCTCTTGACCCCACGCACTGGATGAATGCGATTCGCTGTGCAATATCCCCCGTTGATGGCTGAATCACGCGTCCATGCGTTGGACCGCTTGCATTCAGCATGCGCTCGAGTTGCAACGAGGTGATCACATCCCTGTGCCGTCCGTATCCATATTCCTCCTTTTGGGATGCATCGAACGGCTTCCATCCGGTTGCAACGATTATTGCTCCGACATTGAACCCAAACTCCTCTTCCTTCTGGAAATAGTCGATTGCATCCAGCGGGCATGCTTCTTCGCACAATCCACAGCCAACGCAGTGGTCAGAATCGATGCATGCGATCATGGGCACAGACTGCGGCACCGGCACGTAGATCGCCTTGCGACTCCCGATATCAAAATCAAACTCGTTCGGAACGGTAATCGGGCATACATGCGCGCAATCGTCGATGCAGCCCTTGCAGATCTCTTCATCTATGAATCTCGGCTTTTTTACGCCGCGTACTGCGAAGTTTCCGACGCTCCCGGTAACCTCCACAATCTTTGAGTACGTGCGCAGATCGATATTCCGGTGATTGAGGACATCAGTCATCTGTGGGGCGATGATACAGATTGCGCAGTCGTTTGTCGGGAAGAGCTGTCCGTAAAGAATTGCCCGCCCCCCGATTGTTGGCTCTCTCTCGATCAGATGCACTGTTGTTCCGCTCTCTGCCAGATCAAGCGCAGCGGTTATGCCGGAAACCCCGGCACCCACGACTAGCGCATCCTGATTGATCGGAATCGTTCGCTTTGGAATTGCAGTCCGTTCCTTCGCCTGCGCAACGCCCATACGCACCAGATCAATCGCTTTCTGGGTCGCAAGCGCCCGGTTGTCGGCATGCACCCATGAGCACTGCTCACGTATGTTTACCATCACAAGGAGGTGCGGGTTCAGCTCCGAATCCTCAAGCAGGTGCTCAAAGGTCGCCTGGTGCATGCGCGGCGAACACGCTGCCACGACAACGCGGTCAACCCCGCCCCTGATATCCGCTTTGATCTGCTCCTGTCCCACATCAGAGCATGCGAAGTCGATCGCCCTGACGATGCAAACGCCATCGAGTCTCTCTGCCTGTGCAACAATGGAATCGATATCAAGGATTCCGCCGATGTTGAGCCCGCAGTGGCAGATGTACACTCCGATTTGCATATCGTTGATTATGTTCGATCTACTATTATAACCGATTACCTGAGTTTTGGGATTGCGAGCGATCTGTGGGAGCCGCTGGCGATGCCGGTTGGACTACCTGCATCTGAACTCAATTGCCAGACAGCACATCACACCATTCTCTGCCCCGCATAGCGCCTGACGAGGTTTAGCATGCCGGAACTCGCGGGAATCGCGCTCTCGAGTTCGCTTATCATGTTCAGGATGACTGGCAACGGCAGCCGGTCATGTAGCGCATGCAGGTATGCTGCGCCGGGTCTTCCGTAAATTGTGTGGAATCGCACGATATCATCACGCGGCGCAGTCTCGACGGCATCATCGAGATGTGGGGGCTTGTCGATTGTGTAGCGCACCCCTCCACCACCCCCGCCCCCATCATCTACGCAGGACAACCTCCCGAGTCCGTGTATGGCTGCGTAACTGTTCTTGTAGTCCTCGATGTATGGCTGGTATTTGATCTTCCGATCCTGCGAGAGATACCCGACCATATCCTCCTTCACCGAGTGCGTAATACCGGTGATGACACCGATTATTGTGGCATCCGGTGTCGATATGGAGACGAACTGCCCGAGACATCCGAAATTCTCGTCGGCGAGCCTGACTACGTACGTCTCAGCAGAGGTCACCTGGATGATCTCACCCAATCGCATGAGATACAGTGGTTCCGCACGCATATTAAATCTGAGCAACTGCGGCGGGAGGTTGTTGAACGGTATCCGCTTCAAATTAAGTGGTGACCGAGGTACCATCTAAAAAATAGGTGATTTTGGTAATTATCGTATCCACTTCAAAAAGTATGGTAAAACTCAATCGTCAGTCTTTCTGAAAGAGGTACATAAAAACCTCAATCTGCGTTTATCAGTGTTAATCTGGGGCTAAAGTTGTATTTGTCACTGAACAACTTAGATTACGCAGATTAACGGCGTAAATAACGTTTCAGACCGATAGTGCCTCATTAGAGCAGTTACGCCACTCAAGACAACCCGGTGTAACCAAAAAAGTATGTGTTTAGCGGAGGCGGAAAAACCACGGGATTAACACAGAAATCTCGTGGAAATCTGCTGGTTCTGACGGATTCTGTGGTCGATGGCAGTAGCCCTCACGTGTGTAGTAATCGCGGGTGCCAACATCATACCTTTGCGTTAAACTATAAAATGATAACGCAAAGGCACAAAGATTGAAAATCCACACCCTTCAGCATCTTTTGAAAACCACAGAATCCATCAGAATCAGGAAATCTGTGTAATCGTGTGGTTATCTAAACACGTACCCAGAAAATAATAAAAACATCATAATGGCTTACCCGCCCGAATCTTCCCCCAGATCTCCACAAGCGGCGTATCCAACACGTTTCCAAAGGATTCAGACGTGTACGGGCTTGCTTTGACCGAGCCATCCACGCAGATGTGCGCCCACCGTCGCCCTGCGAGACTCCCGAGCATCTCGCCCTCGAAGTACGTGTTCGCAAAGACCCGGGGTCCGCCTGGGCTGCCATTGATGCGGTGATACATCTCGAGAATCTGGCTGCGATCATCATCTGTGAGGCTGCTATCCATGGGCTCCCAGATCGAGAACTCGTGCACGCCGATCTCGCGTGCGAGATCGTATAGCCCGGGGAGTTCATGCATCCGGTCGTGTGCGGCATGCGTTGCCATCGTTACGAGCAAACCGGAATTTAGCCCACATCCGAGTGCGTAGACCGCCTTTTCGAAAGCACCATCGACTCGCCTCACCGCGTCATGCTTCGACGGATCGGTGCTGTAAATGCTGATCAGAAGGTTATGGAGTCCGGATTCCTTCAACCGGGACGCGTTCTCCGGCGTCATCTCAAGACCCGGCGTGAATATATTTGCAATCGCACGGTCGCTGTCTATGTACTCGATCAACTCGAAGAGATCACTTCTGAGCAACGGGTCCCCCTCTGTAAACGTGATTACGAACGATCCCATATCCAGCGCCTGATCGATCACATTCTTGATCTCGTCTGTGGTAAGTTCGTACTCGCCATCGCTCATCGCGCAGTGCTCACAGTCACAGCCGCACTTCCGCGTGATCTCAAAAGAAACGGTTTCCGGGACATATTTTCCGAAAGCAATGCCCACTTCAGCCTTGATCAGTCGCTTGAACACCTCGCCCGGAATCGGCGGAAGCCATGTGGACGCAATCACGCTGTCACCATTGATCCGTGCCGGCTTCTCCCGCTCCAATCGATCATTTATCCGCTTGATAAACGGCTTGCAGACGTGGGAGAGCGGTCCCGCGGACTCAAGCTTCAACACCTCGTCATACTCGCAGTCGATCGATAATCCATGCATGCGGAACAGGTTCACACGAGACATAGACGGATGATTGGGCTGGCAGCGTAAAAAGGATTCGATCTACATGATTCTACGAGATGCTACAGGATGCTATGGATTCCCAAACAAGTAGTGTACCCCAATATACGCCCTGACGTCACGAACCCCACAATGAATTGCGGGGCATCTCTGACCGATCCTCGCAAACGTGAGGGTCGTGCCGATGCACGCGCGAGAGGGTAGAAGGTGTGCTCCTGACACTTAAATTGGCTAACTTCGACAGCATCCTCTTTGTGAGCGAACCGAACACCGAGGTGCTTGGCGCCCCGATCGAGCGCGATCACATCGGCATCGTTGCGATCGGCGGGACGAACCCGATGGCAGCGGTGCAAGAGCAGGGTATCCCGATCCGAACACAAGTGCTCTCAGAACTGATCGACATCGATGAGATGGAGATGGTGTGAGACTTTTTAAGTATCCGTTCGATACCATAACATCTATTATCCACACACTTGACATGAAACGAGTTAATACTCCCCCGCCACCTACACGCCTGCTTTAAACCGAGACTTTTTATTATCTTCTGGTAACCGGTCAAATTCACCAATCTCGACTTTTCGGTGCAAAGGAAATTGCAATCCAAAATGAGTCGCGCAGGTATGACACATTCCACCCTTCTCAAACGTCCATTCTTCAACCACGTCATCATCACTGACAATTCTACATGTTGTCTGAGATGATGAAAGGACATCCCATTTCAATTCACCGAAAGTCATGACCAATACTCTATCGTTCCATCAATTTATAGCTATAATTTTATACACATACCTACCAAAAGATTTAATATACATGAAACCCATATATAGTATATATGCCAAAAGGTAATATCCCCATCGATAAGTCACTGGCAAAAGAGGTGGAAAATGGAAAAGTCGTCCAGACCTTGCCAGATATCCCAATAAACAGAGTAAGACTCCCGTTATTCACGACTATATCTCCGATTCAGTGTTCCGTCTGCGGAAGCTCCTTGGAACCCAATGAGAAGTATGATCGTTTCATAATTTCAAGCTATGGCATCATACTGTGCCCGACCACCTATTGGATCTGCTCAAAGTGCGGGAAACATCATGTTGACACGATTGTTGGTGTCGCCGGATCTGCAAACTACAGTGACGAGTACATTGAAAAGCAGAAGGCGGTACGATACAACGGAAGATGCAGTTCGTGGAACACACGCACTGTGGGTGAAATATTTACAGAGGGATTAATTCTACTTTGTCACATTAACTTTTCATGATGGATCAACTCAACACATCGACACTAATATATTAGATCGCTAAAAAGGCGAGTACACTCGATGCATGTGTATATCATTATATATAGTGTGTAG
>JAYEFS010000241.1:0-3014 GCA_034658695.1 Methanobacteriota archaeon
TGTCGCGGATAGTAGCGAGGACACGAGATTCATAAAGATTATGTGAAATCCGATCCATGATGCTGCTGCTTACTTTGTTGTCGAAGAACTTAATAGAAGAGGGACAAAACTTTTGTGGATTCACTTAATCCTTCCTTCCTCTTCTTTTTTTTACGTATTCCGGATAACTTGTGGTCAATGGTAAAGAGGGGCAACCACAAAGATTCACAGAAGGTCGCAATCGCCACCCATAGTCTCCCAACACATTCCGGCAGCTAACAACCACCCCCCATGAGGTGAATCACAGTAACATGCCAAAAGTACTGGTACTCGATGCCCAGATGAGAAATTCGCTCGCCATAATACGGTCTCTCGGAAAACGAGGATTCTATGTAGACGCAGGAGAGGAGACCAGATTCACAACCGGGTTCTTCTCCAGATACTGCGCTGATCACATCGTTTACCCGTCACCAACAAAAAATCCGGAAGAGTTCACCGCTCATGTGCTGGATGTAGTAAAAAGCAGAGACTACGACGCAATCTTCCCGGTGACCGACGCCACAGTACTACCCATACTCAGGCAGAAGGATGAATTCTCAGAGCACACAATTGTACCATTCGCAGATTACCAGACTGTAGTCAAGGCAATCGATAAATCCCAGACAGTGAAGATCGCCATGGAAAACAACATCCCCTGCCCGAAGACGTATTTCACGGGTTGCTATGACGATCTCGAGAAGACACTTGGCGCGGATGGTGTGAATCCTGAGTACCCGGTCGTGGTGAAACCTGCGATCGGGTTTGGGGCACGAGGCGTCTTCCTCTGTAATTCAGCAAACGATCTTATAGAGCGATGCAGGTACGTCCAGGATAGATACGGGCAGTTCCTGGTTCAGGAATACATACCAAAAGGGGACGAGATCGGGGTTTACACGCTCTTTGATTTTGACTCCCGATGTTGCGCTCTCAGCGTTCAGAAGAGGCTCCGGTCTTATCCTGCGTCTGGCGGACCGAGCACGCTCAGGGAGACGATCAGAGACGACAGAGCCGTCAAACTCGCAAGCAGACTGCTGACTGCCATGGGCTGGTCAGGTGTTGCGATGGTAGAGTTCAGGATTGACCCGAGAGACGGCATACCAAAGTTAATGGAGGTCAACCCCCGGTTCTGGGGGTCTCTTCAGCTCTCGATTCTCTCAGGGGTGGACTTTCCATATCTTTTATATAAACTGGTAACAGACGGACATATTGACAGTGACCTGAAGTACGATTCAGGCGTGAGATGCAGATGGCTGCTTCCGGGCGACATACTCTGGTTCATGAGTGCTCCTGACAAACGGAAGAACCTCAGAGAATTTGTTAAGTTCAACACAAACTATGATATCCTCTCGCGGGATGATCCGGGTCCGACAATTGGATTTACGCTGGCTGTGGCACGATACCTCTTTGACAGGGAGATGTGGGATTTCATACTGAGGAAGCCTATTTGATGCCGATGAAAAATGCACTCACAATTGACCTTGAATACTGGCATTCGCCCGAATTAATCAGAGGTTTCGCCCCGGAAAAGAGAGACGACCTCATAATTAAGATGACAATGCCCATCCTGCGTCTCCTGGATGAGTTTGGCGTGAGCGCTACGTTCTTTGTGCTGGGCGCTGTTGCTGAGAAGTACCCCGAGCTCGTGGCAGAGATTCACAGCCGTGGGCATGAGATTGCGTCACACGCATATTCCCACGGAACGCTCCACGAACTCGGAAGAGAGCGGTTCGAGGACGAGATCGACCGGTCGGTACGGCTTCTCCGGGAGATTACCGGGGATGCGCCAATCGGGTTCAGGGCGCCGTCGTTCTCAATAGACAATGCGACCGGGTGGGCTTTTGATGTGCTGGCGAGGTATGGCTTCAAATACGATTCAAGCATCTTCCCGGTTACGACGCACATGTATGGCGTCCGGGATGCGCCCCTCGGGATATATCGACCGTCTGCACAGAACGTGGCAGAGAATGACCCGAACGGCAAGATACTCGAGTTTCCCATGACTGCCTTTGAATATGCGCTAAGAGTCCCGATATCAGGGGGTTTTTACCTGCGGGTTCTGCCGTTTTCGGTACTAAAAAGGATGATTGGGATTGTGAACAAGGAACGACCCGCAGTGATCTACCTTCATCCATGGGAGATTGTCCCGCTGATGCCGCGGTTGAAACTCCCCCTGCAATCGAGATTCATAACGTATCACGGGATTAAATCAACACGAGCGAAGCTGGAGGGTTTGCTTGCGAGTTTCAGCTTCGCACCTGTGCGGGAGGTGCTCGGACTGTGAAGTTTGACCTGCACATCCACTCGAAGTACTCTTACGATTCGCTATTGAGACCGGATACGATAATACGGATTGCAAAGAAGAAAGGGCTTGATGGAGTTGCGGTAACTGACCACAATACAATAAAAGGAGGTGTTGAGGCGTCGAAGGTCAATAAAGACGATGATTTTGTTGTCATAGTTGGCTCCGAGATAAAGACAGAGTACGGGGATGTGATCGGGCTCTTCTTAACTAATGAGATCCGATCACGGGCGTTTGCGGATGTTGTGGGTGAGATTCGGGATCAGGGCGGGCTGACTGTTCTGGCACACCCGTTTCGGAAGGGAATCGTCTTTCCGAGAGATCTGCTCGGGCATGTTGACTTAATCGAGGGATTCAATGCACGGTCTCCGAAGAATCTGAACCAGAAGGCGATAGAGCTTGCAAGGGACTGCAGAATACCTGTTACCGCAGGAAGCGATGCGCATCTCGGCTTTGAGATAGGTATGGGGAGGGCGGTTACCCGGACCTTGACCCGGGAGGGGGGTGAAGTCAGATGCGTACTGGAGAATGGTGAAACGCGGATAGAAGGAAAAGAATCGAGTTACTATCTGGTTCATGGATTGAGTGTGGTGACAGAGATTATGGTTTCAGGTTATACGGTTCTGAAGGGCGCCTTACATCACATCCTGTAGGTATCCACTTCAAAAAGCCTGATTCTGATGGATTCTGTGGTTTC
>JAYEFS010000242.1:0-3006 GCA_034658695.1 Methanobacteriota archaeon
TGCGCAGGAACTCCGATCACTGTTGCAAACTCCTCGTCAAAGGACATTGCAAGGAATTCCTTGTAAAAAAGATATACTATTGCTACGATTACAACATCCAGAAGTAACATGACTATGAGATCGGAATGCGGAACAGTCAGGATGTTTCCAAAGAGATAACTGAATAGATCTGGAGCGTAGCCCGGCGTAAGCGATATGAAGACGATTCCTATCGCCATACCCATCGACCAGATAATACCTATCGCAGCATCCTCTGAGAGCCCTTTTTGCCTGCTCACCTCACCTATGGAGAGTGCGGATGCGATGCTGAACGGAATCACGCAGAGGACTGGTTCGATTCCAAGAAAGTACCCGAGACCGATACCGCCAAAGGAGGCGTGGGCTATTCCACCACTTATAAAAACGATCCGTTTCACAATGACATACACGCCCATTATTCCACATGCGATGGCTGATAGCAGTGCCGCGGTCAGCGCATTCACCATAAATTCGTACTGCAGAATCTCAATCATCCGGATTATCTCAACCACTTCAATGCTCCTTTAATACCCTATGCGGGAGACCATGCGCGATAAATTCTACAGGGCACTGGTATGTCGCCTCCAGATCGTCCGAGGTCAGCTCTTTCGAGTTGTGATAGAAGAGTTTTCGGTTGAGACACGCTATCTTATCGACGTAAATTGAGATTGCTGTGAGGTCATGGGATACCATCACGATCGTCATCTTCTCCTTTAATTTTTCAAGTATTTCATAAAACTCGGTCTGAATGTGGGCATCGATCCCTGCTGCCGGCTCATCGAGCAGGAGCACCTCCGGCTCTGTCACCAGTGCTCGTGCGATGAAAATCCTCTGTCGCTCCCCTCCCGACAATTTACCGATCTGTCTCTCTGCAAATGGCAGCATATCTACTATTTTTAGCGTATCGTGTGCCAGTTTCCTGTCTTGATCGGTATATCTCCCAAATAGTCTCTGTCCGGCGCGTCCGGTTAGCACCACATCCATGACACTGATCGGAAAATCGTGGTCAAAGAGGCTATGCTGCGGGACGTAGCCTATGTGCCTCCTGTTGCGCTCAGGATCGCCACCAATAACCCGGACTTCGCCCTTTTCGGGTTTTATCAGCCCGAGCATGACTTTCAGGAGGGTCGTCTTCCCGCCACCGTTGGGTCCGATGATTCCAAGAAAGTCATGCTTGTGTATCGAGATTGTGACATCCTCAAGGACCGGTAAACCACCGTGGTACACCCACACGTCCCTTAAACTGATCACTTCACTCTTCATGTCATTTCAGGTATCTGGCAAATGCCGCTGATACCGCGCGCATATTCGCAGTATAATCTTTTGCAAGCGGGTCAATGAATACAACCGTTCCGCCGATCTCATCTGCTATAACCTCCGCGCTCTCGGAATTGAACTGCGGCGCGGCAAATACCGCGGTGATGTTGTTCGCTCTTGCGGTGTCTGTCAGACGCACAAGATCTGACGCACTCGGCTCTTTTCCCTCGATCTCGATCGGTACCTGCTCCAGCTGGTAATCTCTTGCAAAGTAACCCCATGCCGGATGATAGACCATGAACTTCCTGTTTTTTATTTCAGAGAGGTTGTTTCTGATATCTTCATCAAGATCCAAGAGGTCTTTGAGATAATCTTCCTTGTTTCTTGCGTAGTACTCACGGTTATCCGGATCGATCTCGATCAGTGCATCGCTTATGTATTCTACCTGAGTCCTTGCCAGTGCTGGCGAAAGCCAGATATGCGGGTCATTTCCGATGATTTCGATCCCCTCTGACGAGTCAACGACCTGCATATCACTGTTTACAGATTTGATCTTCTCCATCCATGCCTTCTCAAACGGGATGTGCCCGATCCGCACATAGAGTTTTGCACGGCTGACACCCTGCAGCTGACCTGGACTCAGTTCATAAGTGGCAGGGCTTGCACCTGGTGGAATCATGACAGTAACATCGACTTTCTCCCCCCCTATTCGCTCCACAAACTCCTTCTGGGGAAGAATGCTCACAATGATCTGTATCTGTTCATCCGGCTCTTGTACCTGCCCCCCTGGGCCCTTCTCCGAGCTGATGCAACCACAGATCAAACCACAAATCAACGCTATTAAGAACAGCAATACCACTAACTTTGTTTTCATATCATGCACCTGCGAGGTTACCTTTACATCACCACATCTTATATATTAGGGTGATGCGATTTGAGCGTGCGATAAAGATGCGAGAAGTGCAAGAGATATGGTTAATAAGCCCCTGCAAAGAATCAAGAAAGATAGATATACCATAACGACGAAGTGTAATGATCATGATATCGAAACAACCAAGAAAGCAGAGAAAAGCGCAGTACCAAGCGCCTCTGCATAAAAGACAGAAGTTTATGGGTGCTCACTTAAGCGAATCGCTGCGGGAGAAGTATGGGCGGAGAACGTTTGGCGTCCGGTCAGGAGATACCGTAAAAATTATGCGCGGCGAGTATGCTGGCACAGAAGGCAAAGTCGAGCGGGTCAATCTGAAGAAGGGTACGCTCGCGATCGATGGCGCAACGTTGTTCAGGGCAGATGGGGAAGAGGTTCCAAGACCGATATATCCGTCGAATGTTATTATAACCAAACTGGAGCTTAATGATGAAATCAGAGAACAGACACTTGGAAAGGTGATTGAGTGAGCAGACATCAGAAAAGACTTTCAATGCCGAAAACCTGGAATATACAGAGGAAGACTCATAAGTGGACTGTTAAAGCTTCACCGGGTCCGCATTCCGGGTTAAAAAGCATCCCTTTGTTATTGGTCATACGGGACGTAATGAAACTTGCAAATTCGAGTAGAGAGGTGAAGAAAATCCTGCATGACGGGAATGTGCTGGTAGACGGTATCGTCAGACGGGATTACAAGTTCCCGGTAGGAGTTTTCGATGTTATAACCATACCGAAGATTGATCTATCGTACAGGGTGTTTCTGGATGAGAAACAGCGACTCAGTCTGAGAAAAATCAACGACC
>JAYEFS010000243.1:0-3002 GCA_034658695.1 Methanobacteriota archaeon
TAGCTGTCCTTTTTATTATATTGCCTCGGAAGCCCAATCGAGCGGTTTCTATAAATATCTTTCTCATGGAATTGGTGACCTCGACCTCTGAAGACGATCTGCACATAAACCGTGATAGTTGAACAAAATCGCGTAGTACCACAAGCTATATATATCCGATGGTTGTAGCATCTACCGATGGCGGATACGGCAACACTACTTGCATATACAATCCCGAATGCATTGCAGCAGACGATCTCTATAATCTCAACGAATCTGCTTTACCCGGTAATGATTGTGCTGATCATCCTGATTGCAGGGAGTCTGACCGAACTTGGCGGCTTCTTTTTTGAGTGGCGCAACCGCAATCGCGATCTCGGAAGGATGGAGGAGGGTGCGGTGCGGGCGAGGGTGATGCTGGAAGATAGCGATTTTGTGGGCGCATTCGGCACGCTCGGGAAGAGCTGCTCGAATTCGTTTGTGCATGCGTTTCTGTACCGGCTCTCCGCATTGTACAGGGGCAGCCATGATAAGACGCTGCTGGAGGCAAAAGTGGAAAAGTCGTTGCAGGACACCAACTTTGAGATGACAAAGAAACTCGAACGGTCGAGGTTTGTCGCCCGGGTCGGACCGATGTTCGGGCTGATGGGGACGCTGATACCGATGGGTCCTGCTCTGCTTGGACTGAGCAGCGGCGACATCGATACGCTTGCCAACAACCTGATAATCGCATTCGGAACAACCGTCGTCGGGTTGATGGCTGGAGCGATCGGGTTCATGGTCGCAACGGTCAGGACACGATGGTACAGACAGGACATGAGTGATATCGAATATATTTCAGAGATTCTCTTCGGGGAACCGGGAAGTGATTTGTGTCCTGCAGATCACAATCGCGTATATCATGTAGCTAATATGGCCAATGTAGCTAATGTAGACCATACCGACCGTACAGATCGTACAGATCCTGCAACAACAGTGACACGCCCGAGACCGACTGAGGATGATTTGCTCGGCGTCATCGGAACGATCGCCTCGAAATCGTGGGAGTCTGTTCACTATGCTCTGATATTCACCAGGTCCGGGTTGATCAGTGCGAAGACCGCCGGTTCTATCCTCGCAAACCCTGCTGTCTGGATGGGGTTGATTCTGTCTGTGAATGCTGCGATGATCGCTGCAGGAATCGCTGGCATCACCACGCCCTTCAGTTATATGGTGATTATCAACTTATTCATCTGTGCGACGTTCGTTATTTTGATATATTTGATGAAGGAGCGTGCAAGGAGTGAATCAAAACGTCTCGAAAGTATGCCTGTGAACGGTGTTCTGGCAAACGATAAATCCAATTTTGAACTCCCGTATTCCGATATCAAACGTATAGAGATCGATAAATCCCGTAACATAAAGATTCTGACCGGTAGCGGGTGGATCGAGATGGGGCGTGTCGAGAAGTCTTCGATAGGGACGCTCGGAGTCCTGCATGCCGCTCTGCCGGACAGGATTGTTGAGGTATAGATAACCATGAAATTCATGAAACAGAGAAGCGAAACATCTGACGAGGATGAGGATCCTCTTTCAGGTGTTGCAAATCTCTTCGATGTCGCGATGATCTTTGCCGTGGGACTTCTCGTCATGACGATGATGTATGTCCAGATGCCGGAACTGCTCACGAGCCAGGATGTGACAATCGTGAAGAACCCGGGGCAGGAGGACATGCAGATCATAATCAAGAACGAGACCGAGGTAGAGGTCTTGAACATGACAAAGGAGAGCGTCACAACGATGGGGAATCTGGTTGCCAGCCTCTATGAGACCGAAGGCGGCGCGACCGTCTACGTGGAAGAAGGTAAATGATGATCAAGCGATCTGCGCTCCTGATTCTGATATGCATCGCACTGGCACATACGGATACGGCGTCTGCTCGCGATGTGGTCTGGATAGATGTCGGCGACGCGACGTTGTACAAAGGCGGCACCTATAGCTACGAAGACTTCACAGTTGAATTCGTTGATTGTGAAAATAAGGGTGACCTTGAGCGCACGCATCATGAGGAAGGTGGCGATCTCGTGCTCCTGCGATTGAAAAAAGGTGATCTCGTGGTGAATGAGTCCGTTCTCAATGCGACCTGCGCGAATGTGTCGAGTACAAACATCTGCGATGAACTGATCTGGGATGATGAGGTCAAGATCGAGATATATGCCGATACTGACGACTATCCGCGGTCAGAGGATCCGATCAACTGGCAAGACTCATGCATACACATCTACTTCCATGAGCGGGCAAAGCCTGAGATCTCGCTTGAGATTGAGACCAACTGCGAGACATACACTGCACAGGATTCGGAGATCAGCATCACCGTCGATATCGCGAACGATGGGGATGCTGACCTTGAAAACCTGAGCGTTGCGATCGATTCCGGCGATCTTCAGGCGATCGCCCCACTCGACAGACGTTTCGGCAATCTTTCGGTGGGCGCTGAGGAGACGTTTCGGACAAGGCTCAGTGTTCCGTCATGGATTACTGAGACCGAAGGGGGGACGTTTATCATCACCGTCAATGCCACGGGATTTGATGAGAGGGACGCGATGTACACGGAGTCGGAATCGGTAGAGATTCTGGTACTGCCGAGATTCGATCTGAAGATCAAAAAAACGGTAAACGGGTACATATCCATGGATCAATCGGTCTGGGTGCGAATCGACCTTGAAAACACAGGAAAAAGAGATCTTGAGGTCAAACTGAACGATACTGTCCCACCGGGTTTCAGGTTGTGCGAACACACGTCCGAGACACGCTGGAAGTTCAATATTACGCCGTCAGAGGCTCTGCATTTTTCATATCACATAAAACCGGAGTTGCCTGGGGTCTTCAAGATGCCGGCTGCAACAGCAGAATTTGTGATGGGTGAAAATAACATAAGCATACGATCGAATGCGCCTCAGATAACAGTGGACGGGGCATACGTAATCGTTGCCAAAACCATACATCCCGCTAACGTTTCGGTCGGGAGCACGGTCACAGTCACA
>JAYEFS010000244.1:0-12509 GCA_034658695.1 Methanobacteriota archaeon
GTGGTTCTCTTCTTTGCGTCTCCGCGCCTTTGAGCCTTTGCGTTCTCGATTTAACGCGAAGACGCAGAGATGCAAAGGGTGGCGTTAAGCTCTGGTCGCACATCCAACTGACACTTATGTAAAAAAAAAGCTCAAGTTGTGGCGGTGTGGAGTATACATACTCAGTAATTGTGTGGATATCCGCATATAAGCCACAATTTATTGAGCACGTATGACTGGTATGATTGTTGGACTCGTTTGAAATAGGTACCGCGATCGAAGCTTCGCAATCTTTTTATAGAAGTACTATCAGTTGATTCAATACCAATTGTGGAGATTTATCAATGGCTGGACAGATCACTCAACCAATAATCGTAATTGATCCAAGCAAGGAGCATGTACACGGAAACGACGCCGTGCAGATGAACATCACCGCAGCTATGGCTGTTGCGAACACAGTAAAATCGACGTTCGGCCCGAGCGGCATGGACAAGATGCTTGTGGATGTTGCAGGCGATGTCACAATCACCAATGACGGGGAGACAATCCTGCGCAAGATCGCTGTGGAGCATCCGAGCGCAAAGACGATCGTCGCTGTTGCGAGCACTCAGGAGAAGGAAGCCGGAGACGGTACCACCGCGTCCGTGATGTTCGCAGGCGAACTGCTGAACAAAGCTGGCACGCTGGTGGGGCAGGGCATCCATCCCACGACGATCATCACAGGATACCTGATGGCGGAACGGAGATCACACGAAATTCTGAACGAGATCACAACCGAGATCTCGCCGGATGACTCAGATCTCCTGCGCGGCATCGCAGCGACCGCGATGGTCGGAAAAGCGATCGCATGCGGCAATCTGGCACCACTCTGTGTCCAGGCGGTACAAATGATCAAAAATGGAACCATTGATGTCTTCAACGACATCAGGATCCAGAAGAGCGTCGGAAAGAAGATCGAAGACACAGAACTGATCACAGGTGTTGTGATCGACAAGAGACGTGTGCACGATGGCATGCCAAAGATCGTAGAGGACGCACACATCGCACTTCTCACTTCAGGCATCCAATACCGGAAATTTGGCACGATGCCCGGTGGAAAGAGCAAGGACAAGGTTAAGATACAATCTGTCGATGAACTGCAAGGATTTTATGATGGAGAGGAGGCAGCTATTAGATCGGACATCGATGTGCTCGTTAATATCGGCGTGAACGCAGTCTTCTGCACCCAGAGTATAACCGAGTCTTCGCAGAGTTATCTTGTTAAATGTGGGATACACGGGGTTGCACGAGTCAATGAGAATGATCTGGAATCGATCTCACATGCAACCGGTGCAAACATTCTCTCGAACATTGTGGATGTGGAAGAGAGCGATCTCGGTTTTGCCGGACGTGTTGAAGAGACGGGCGCCGAGGATGAGGAACTGATCTACATAACGGAATGCAAGAACCCGAAAGCCGTGTCTCTGGTTGTTCATGGCGGAACTGAGCATGTGGTGGACGCGATGGAGGGTGCGCTGAACGATGCGCTGCGGGTTGTTGCGGATGTTGTGGAGGATGGCACAACCGTTGCCGGCGGCGGCGCATGCGAGATCGAACTTGCGCTTCGCCTCAAGGAGTATGCCGCAACAGTCGGCGGCAAGGAGCAGCTTGCAATCACTGCGTATGCCGATGCACTGGAGGCGCTCCCCTACGCACTCGCGCACAACGCAGGGCTCGATGCCACTGATATGCTGACTGCACTCAGATCAAGTCACATCGCTGGCGGCGCAACATCCGGAATCGACGTGTACAACGGCGAAATCGTGGATATGTACGAGCACGGGGTCCTGGAGCCGTTCCGCGTGAAGAACCAGATGCTGAAATCAGCGACCGACGCAACAACCATGATCATCAGGGTCGATGACGTGCTCGCATCCGAGCGCAAGGAACTGACGCCGAGTCCGGGGCAGGCACCACACGATTATGACCGATTCTGAGGTCAATTACGAGTGCGAGGGCGCAGAACCGGATATGGAAGACTCCGGGAACGCTGAAGAACCACTCCAGGAATTGAAAGATCAGCTCAAGGAATGCAAAGAGCGAGCAGAGTCATACCTTGATCGGTTGCAGAGGCTGCAGGCGGATTTTGCGAATTATAAGAAGCGAACCACAAAAGAAACGATGGAATCGATCGAATATGCAAAAGAGGACATCATTCTCTCGCTGCTTGACGTTGTGGATAATTTTGAGCGCGCTCTTGAAGCTATTCAGCCGGATAGCGATGTGGATACTACCAAGAAGGGAATAGAGATGATTCTGCGGCAGTTTCGTGATGTGCTGGAGAAAGAAGGCGTATCATCGATCGATGCGGATGGTCAGACCTTTGACCCGTACCTGCATGAGACGATTGCCAGGATGGCGTGTGATGAGGAGAGCGGAACCGTTGTTGAGGTTATGCAGCGCGGGTACAAACTGAAATCGAAGGTGATCCGTCCGAGCATGGTGAAAGTGGCAGAGTAGTCGCTATTGACGATTCGGAGTGGGGGCACTCTTGTTCGATTGTCCGATCAAACTCGCTGCTACCTGGGGACTGACAGCGAGTTCGGAATGAAACTGGATAGATACCTGGTAAGGCTCATAACATCGCTTAGACCAAAAAGCCTGATTCTGATGGATTCTGTGGTTTCCAATCTTTGCGTCCTTGCGTCATCGCGCCCTTGCGTTCCTCTGATATAACGCAAAGTTGAGAGAGATGCGCCCGCGTTTTTTGCATACGCGAGGGAGCTACCGCTAGCGACCACAGAAAACAGCAGAACCAGCAAAAAGCTCAACATATCATTTAGATCTCTTATATGGAACCTCACTCGAACTCCTTCACATCCCCATCAATCCGGTACTCATGAACCTGGACAAGCCTCGCCGCTTCTGCATTCTTCTCCTGACAGTAGATCATCAATTGTTCCTGCTTTGTGTCAATGGTAGCCCACACATACTCATGAGCCAATGATGTATCTAAGCTGTTATCCTCATTCGACACATTAATTGTTCCATTCTCCGACGCCAGCCGTATGAAGTACACTTTGCCCTCTGTGATCGGCAGGTTATTTGAGATCGATCTCAAAATCCTCCGGAACTCTGCGCTGCGGTACAGCCTCTAAATCAGTCTTCCGATACTTCCAGTCCTGGCGATTGTTGTGTCGCATCAGAAAAGTTTTCGCCGCTCTCCGAATTTGTTCCGGATCGGTCCCTTGCCCTTGTTATAGTTCCCACAACTTCTCTTTGAAATCGCAATTGTTGTCTTTGTACGTGTTTAGCGGAGGCGAAAAACCACAAGATTTCGCGAGATTAACACCGAAATCGTGTGGAGATGGCTGCGCCGCTGCTTCGCAGACTGTGTACTCTTGTGGTTTTCCCCACACGTTATTAAGCATGTACAAAAAGAGAGAAAAAAAAGAAAATGTGGCTCAGGTATACATTGACTCGTCCAGATCCGCCGCCAGATCGCTTTCATTGTCCAGTTCACCAAGCAACGCCTCCAGTTCTGCAAGATCACTCTCAATATCATCCAGTTCGAGTTCGGAGAGTTCGTCGGATGCTGCACCTGAACCACCCACGTCACCGGGCTCCGCCTCTTGCGTTGTCTCTGGCGCAACGCCAATATCCGCGTCATCCGGTGTGGATTGCGGTGCATCCGGTGTGGATTCGCCCGGTTGATTATCGACGCATCCGGAGAGTGCCATTCCCACGAGGAGGAGTGCCGGGATTAGATATCTGGCATTCATTCGTCTGCCCCCTCCTGTGAACCGGTTTCGTTGAGCGCAACAGAGCCCGCGAGGTTGCCACGCAGCTCCCGAAAGATCGCCTTCAGGACGTGGTTTGCATCCCTGATGCATGCGTTCGCGTCATGGACGTGCCTGCGTACCTCTGCAGAATCTCCGCGATCGAGGGCATCCTCTGCGAGATCGCAGTTCTCCTTGACGCAATCGATCCTGGAATCGAAGTCGTCGAGTTGTCTACTGAGGTCTGCGGTATCGACACTCTGCTCCGCAAGATCCTCGATTGTTCCATTGATCCGATCGGAGAGGTTCTCCGCCTTCACAACGAACTGTCCTGTTCTTGCGAGGATTATCTGTGCGGTGTAGCGCGGAATATCCACACGAATCGTTCTCCACTCGTCTCTGATCGATTGCGCAACCATGGCAATATCCACACCGCTCTCAGCGCTTGTTGCATCAGACTTCAGCCCTTCGAGAGTCCGGATGTGTGTATCGATCGCAACTGATGCGCCCTCTGACACAGTGCCATGCTGTTCCGCGATCTCGATGCGTTCCCGCAGAAGCTCCAGACGTGCGATCATCCGGTCAACCGTCTGCACGAGATGGTTTTGAGCCGCTATCCGAAGTTCCTGACGGTTTTCAGGTGTCTTCGCATTTCTGAATCGATCTCTTGCGTTCAGCAAATCCTGTCTTGAATCGATATGCTGATCCTTCCCGTTCTGGTATTTGCCCCTGATTGTGCCTGGCATCTGCACGGGACTGGTTACGCTCGCAGGCGGACTATTGGACCGTACCTCACCTGATTCATTCACTTCGTCGGTCTCGTTCTCTGCCACTGCGATGCATGGCATGAATGCGCATGCGAGCAGGAGCGAAATTGCAAGTATCGTTCGCATCTGTCTCGTATTCTTCGTATTTTTTGTGTTATTCAACATCTTCTCTGTCTCCTGTTGTGAGTTATGTTGCTTCTGTTGTTTTTGGGCAATTCCACCCAACCGTCACTTGAACAGTCTAAGAGATAAGCATACTTTCGTGTTTTCGATCTTTGATGCTTTATCAAGCTGTATCACACTTTACTCCCGGTCGTGACACAATTACATCCTTGACAATTGGATCTGCGTTGACCGTTATCCTGGAATCGTTCTCAGACGTCTCGCCCTCATTGTTGTCGTTCGTGTGTTGAACTGCCAAAGAACTTCGTAAGTAAGCTATCTGGCTTCTTCTTCTGCGTCGTCTCATGACCTGCATCAGTGCCGTCATCAGTGCTCGCAACAGGGACGCCCGATTCCACTCTCTTCTCCGGAGCAATTGCCGTCATCAGTTTTGCCAGTGGTCTGGTCACCGACTCGGTCATCTGCCTGGCAACCGGTACCGGTTCAGCAACTGGTTCGGCAGGTTCAACCATTGGTTCCGCATGCTCTATCACAGAGACCGACGCTCCACCATGTCTGCTCCTGCGTGCACGGATCTCAACAATGATCGGGCGCTCGATATCACCGCTCACAACCATCGCAACCCCTGGGGGCAGCCGCTTAACCTCATCCTCCGCTTCGACGCTGATTCCTTCGAGCCCCTTCCTGATCGCCTGCAGATCGTTCGGATTGGTGACCTTGAGGATGATCTGGGTGTTGCACTGCGAGAGTATGTTCTTGTCAATTCGTGCGGGGCGCTGGGTGACCACCATCATGCCGAGCCCGAACTTCCTGCCCTCTGATGCGATCGTCCTGAGGATGTCAGTGCTTGCGGTCTTGCCGAAACCCTTCTCGGGGCAGTAATTGTGCGCCTCCTCGATAATGAGCATCATCGGTGGGATCAGATCGACTTTTCTCGCCTCAAAGAGTTCCTCGCACAACCGTGCAACGATCATCGTCTGCATATCAGGGACAACGCCCTTCATGTCGATTATCGAGCCCCGTCCCGGTTGAATGAGTCCCTGAATTGGAGTCGGGTCATCTGAGAATATTTCTGCCTCTCGAATCGATTCGAGTATGCTCAGAACGCCCCATTTCGCATTGCCGCTACTGTTGCCCACCTCAAAGATGATGTCGTCGATTGTGTATTCACTCTTTTCAGCCCGTATCTTCTGTATCGCTTCGTAGATAACACCCATCTGGGTTCCGGACTGGATGTTAAGAACTTTTGCGAGATCACCTGCCTTGAGATTGACTCCATTGAGTCGAAACACCAGATCCGCGCCCGGATTCAGGACCCGATCCGCGGGCGTGTACACGGTGATGTTCTCGGCATATCCCGATGGTGAGACTCCGAATCGCTCAAAATCCCCTTCGACGGCAGGATCTTTGAGTGAGGTGTATTCGCCATGCGGGTCGATTATCAGGAGCGGAATTCCCTGAACCAATAGCTCCTCCATGATAACGCCTGCCGCGTACGACTTGCCGCTGCCTGTGCGTGCAAGAATGCTCACGTGCTTCTGCACAAGCGTGTTGGCATCGAGGTGAACCGGTATTTCCTGCCCCTCCAAGAGTCCGAGATAGACGTCGCCGCGTGTTAACCCGAGCGATCCCGCAATCAGTTCGGAATCGGCACGGAAAACACGGTCACCCGGACTGAACGGAGTCTTCGGTACCCTGAGAACTCTGTTCTGTCGTGATCCGATGACAATAGCCTTAGCAACAACGTGATCGTTGCCCGTATCGTCCCGTTTGTCCAGCGCACTCTCGATTGTGACGTCATCGTTCGATTTCGTGATCGCAACCACCTGGGCAAGCGTCCAACCGTCAGTCTCGTGCCAGATCTTAAGATAGTCGCCCTGTTTCGTCGAAGGATCCGAGACCACGAACCTGAAATCTGCAAAGCCGGTCTCCCCGAATATGGTGCCGATCGAGTCTATTGGCATGTGATGCTATATCTCACGGCGATGGCATAAAGCTTTGACGGCACGCACCCAGCCTCAACATTTATGTAGCATTGCCCATAATGCTAGTATGGTGGGCATGGGAGTGTACAACACAGAACAAGGAAATTACGACAAAGAAGAGCTCGAGGCGCTCCTATCAAACATGCCGGCGGGTGTTGTGATCGAGAACGAGGACCATGAGATCCTGTACATGAACGGGTTTCTTCTCAGGATGTTCGACAATCAGGTTGGCGAGAAGTGTTTTGTAGGGTTCACCGGGCGGGATACGTCATGCGATCCGTGCCCGGTTGATGTGATCATAAAGGAAGGGCAAGACACCTTCAGGCAGACGATAGCTTCCAGGGATGGTAAATTCTTTGAGATAACGGCGTCACCGATTCACAATCCGGACGGCAGCAGATCGGTTATCGAGATTGTGAAGGACGTAACCGATCAGCATAAACTTGACCAGATGAAGTCTGATTTCATTCACATCGTTGCGCACGAGATGCGCACGCCGCTTGCAGCAGTCATCGGGTTCAACGACATGTTATCGCGCCGTTCGGAAGGTTTTACGTACAAACAGAAACATTACATCGAAAGTATCGCAATTAATGCCCGTAAACTGAAGCAACTGGTCGATGACATACTTGATCTCTCGTATCTGGATGCAGGCATACTGAAGCTCAAACGAGAAACGCTTCCACTGGAGGCGCTTGTGAGTGAGGTCCTTGCGACGCACCAGGTATTGATTGCTGAGAAGAATCATAAGATACGGGTAAATATCCCAGCGTTGCTCACAATCGAATGCGATCGGCAGAAGATCACCCGCACCATGAGTAATATCGTCTTCAATGCGGTATACTACACAGATATCAATGGAACCATCGGGATTGACATCGACAATCTCGCCGATGAGATCCTCATAACGGTTACGGACAACGGTATCGGAATCTCGGAACATGACCGGTCACAGATCTTCGACCGCTTCTTTATGGCTGATGCAACGCTCACAAGGTCTTGCGATCGGATCGGAATCGGGCTCACGCTTGCGAAGGGTTATGTACAACTGCACGGCGGCGAGATCTGGGTTGAGAGCGAGATCGGGGAGGGGAGCACATTTTATTTCACACTTCCAAAATACAAAATAGGCGATAACAATGGATAAGGCGAAACTAGAGGCGGTACTTGCATGCATTGCCGAGGGCACAATCTTCATAGACGCAGATCACACAATCAAGTTTGTAAACAACCGTGCAGAGATCATGCTCAACCTCCCGAAAGATCTCGTTGGAAAGGATATTTTCGCGTGCCATCCGGAGTCACTGAGCCAGACCCTGATCGAGACTCTTGACCGGTTCAGGTCAGGTTCTGACGGGGTGGTCAAGATGTCACTTGCGGTCGGTGACCGCAATCTGGATTTTTCAGCCACTGGCGTGCATTCGGAGGGAGTGTATCTCGGGGCACTCCTGACGATAAAAGACGTGACAAAATCAGTGGCGCGAGAAGAGGAACTCACATCGCTTGCAGATCAACTCCGGGCAGCGCAGGATGAGCTATCGACACCGGTCGTCCAGATATGGGATCAGGTGCTTGCGCTTCCCCTGATCGGGTCAATCGACAACAAGAGGGCACAGACGGTGGCCGAGGTCTTGCTTGAGCGAATCGTTGCGACCCAGTCAGAGGTTGTCATACTCGACATAACGGGGGTTCATTCGGTCGATACCAATGTGACACACCATCTATTGAAGATCGTCAGTGCGTCGAGGCTGCTTGGCGCGGAATGCGTGATCACAGGCATCGGTCCGGATATTGCACAGACGATTATTCATCTGGGCGTCGATCTCGACGAGCTTACCACGATGGCGGATATGCAGGAAGGGCTCAGGTACGCGATGGATCGGTTGAAAGACAAGAAATGATGGTCACAGTGTTCCGGGTTTGAGGTTGATCAATGGGGATATGAGTCGATGAAGATCCAGTTGAAGATTTTTACAATCGCAATCGCGCTCATCGCGGTAACAGGCGTTACCACGATTGTGGTCAGCCACAGCGTCGCAGAGAATATGCTTGAAACAGAAGTATATCTTCATCTGGAGACGACTGCGCAGTCGAGAGCGGATCACGTCGAGACGGTTCTGAAGGAGTATGG
Source organism: Methanobacteriota archaeon (assembly GCA_034658695.1). Taxonomy (GTDB): domain Archaea; phylum Halobacteriota; class Methanosarcinia; order Methanosarcinales; family Methanogasteraceae; genus Methanogaster_C. The sequence continues at coordinate 8,744 of JAYEFS010000244.1, forward strand.
GGCGCTCACCGAGACGTTGGCGGCAGGAGACGCTTTCAGGGACGCGGTTGATGAGAGCAAGGATCATGCATGGGGGATAAAGCAGGCTAACCGCAGGATAACAAGTGTGATGCAGACGCATGACGAGGTTACAAGGATCAGAGTTCTGGATGAAAACGGCACAGTGATCGCATCCAGCCATACTGATATCGGGCTTGACAGAAGCACCAGTGACATCTTTTTAGAAGGGAAGCCCAGAGTGTGCATCGGAGATCTCCACACATCCATAATCACTGGAAACACTGTTATGAGTACATCAGCACCTATTCTGGTGAACGGTGAATTCGCAGGGGTTCTTGTGATAAATTTTGGCGCTGAAAAGGAATTATTTGAGATTACAACAGAGAGAACAGGTCTCGGGGAAACCGGGGAGATATATCTCGTAAACGATGACGGCTACATGATAACACCATCGAGGTTTGTGAAGGGCGCCGTTTTAGAGAGGAAAGCCAGTGAGATAATACACCACCCCGAAGATGCTTGCAAGCATACCGCGGTCATGACCGCGAATTATCAGGGCACACGTGTTCTGCAGGTTCACAAACATATTGATGAGATGGAATGGGTGCTGGTTGCAGAGATCAGCGAAGAGGAAGCGCTCGCACCGGTTGCCGGGCTGACAAGCGTGGCGATGTTTACGATCATTGCACTGCTTCTTGGGGGAACCATTGTCGCAATCGCGATCTCAGAGAACATAACGGAACCGCTTAGCAGGTTGCGAAAAGGCGTCGAAGCGATAGAAGCGGGCGATTATGATCGCAGAGTCGGAACAAATACGGAAGATGAATTCGGAGATCTCTCGAGATCCTTTGACCGGATGTTCAAGGAGGTCAGAGAGTCGAGAGTCGAACTTGAGGTGTACAATACAAACCTTGAGTCGCAGGTCGAGGAGCGGACAAGAAAACTTGCAGAATCAGAGGAATACTTAAAAGAACTCGTCGATAAACTGAGAATCTCGCAGGAGTCGCTCTCTGCGCCGGTTGTTGCGGTCTGGGACGGAATTCTTGCGCTGCCACTCATCGGAATGATCGATGAGCACAGGATCGCAACGATCATGGAGACGCTTCTGCATGAAATCACGCGGACACAGTCTGATGTTGTGATACTTGATGTGACCGGCGTTCACGAGATCGATACGTATGTGACGAATCAACTGATCAAAATCGTCAGAGCTGCGCAACTGCTCGGTGCAACATGCATAGTCACAGGAGTGCGACCCGAGTCTGCGCATGCGCTCGTTGATCTTGGCGTTGATGTGTCGGAACTATTGACAAGGCGGACATTGCAGGAGGGTATCAGGCATGCGCTCAAGATCACTGGGGGGGGGTTAACGCGTGAATTACTTGATTAAAAGCATTGCCGTATGCCGGGTTATGGAATGAATTCTTGAGACCGGATGATATAGAGATTCCAGGTATCCACTTCAAAAAGCATGGTAAAACTCATCTTCAGTCTCTCTGAAAATGTACGAAAAAAACATCAATCTGTGGAAATCCGTGTTAACCTGTGGCTAAAAGCTTTTGTCAGCCACAGATTAACACTGATTACACGGATTTAAGGCAACATCAGCGTAAATTTGTGAAATCTGCATCTACGATAATTATCAAAATCTACTATTTTTTAGATGGTGACTCGGTTACCACTTGATTTGAAGCGGATACGATTCCAGTAACTACTTAGGGCTTGCCAGAAAATAACATGTTACAATTCGTGTCATTCGCGATAAAATCGGCAGAAGGGATCACGGATGACACGAATGTCAGGGATGTGGAGTGCCGTCAGATAACGTTATTACTTTATTTTTCGGTGAGCACTTAATCAATTACACTTCTGGAGATGAGATCGATTCCCAGCACCTTACACTTCTTCTTTGCCGTTTTTGTTATGCTCGCACTGATCATGATCGATTTTATCTCTTTTTTAAGCTGTTTCTCGGCAAACAGGCTCTTTCGATGAAAATCAAGCACATCGCCCAGTTTTATGTGGGATTTCACCTCGACCACATAGCTCACGGTATCCTCAAGATACAGATCGTACTCCACATCTGCTGGCATCCCATAGAGTTCCCCTTCCGCATCCCTCAACAACAAACGTTCGATCTTTTTGAAAGTCTGCCCTGAAAACTCCTCGACCGTCTGCCTGATGATCTCCTCCAGACCGTAGCCCAAACGACCGCCGAGTGCAGATACCTCCAATCGCACCTCTCGCTGACCGCGTTGCACCGAATCGAGTCGTTCATCCATTCCGTCGAGACGTTGGTCTATTCCGTCGAATCGTTCATCTATTCCATCGAAGCGTTGATCTACCCCATCGAAGCGTTGATCTACCCCATCGAATCGTCGGTTCATCTCTTCGAATCGTCGGTTCATCTCTTCGAATCGTTGATTGCTGTCCTCTCTAAGTTTCTTGAGTTCATCCAGAGCCCGCTCAAAACCGTCTTTCGGTGCGAAAACATCTGCCATGATGCCCATGATCTGATACCTGAAATCCCCATGTTCCCTCAGGAGGCCAGGGAGTTTTCGGCACATAAAATTTTCCAGTTCTGCCGAGCTGAGTGACTCTGCATCTACCGTACACATAGTGATCACTCTGATTGATCCGCACACCAGTTAAGTTTATGGGCACTTATGCACCCTCAGACCGCCCGATATCAGAGAACCTCCGACATGGGAGAACTGATCGGTGTCAAAGAGAGCGGGATGCAGCACCATTGGGAGACGAAGGTTGTGTGGAAGAACGGCGAGGTTACTGATATCGACGTAACCGGCGTGCATTCCGTTAATACGAACATGGTAAGCAATCTTGATCGGTCACAGGAATAAAGACGGAGGCTGCACATACGCCTGGTTGGACATGGCGTGGACATGTCCGGAGAGTACAACGAAGCAGTCGATGCCGAAGGGGGGGTCAAGCATGTGCTGCAGATCGCCAGGGCATGGGGAGTTGACCCCATGTGACTTACCATGACCGGAAAAACCGGAAGAATTGGGGCACTGTCTGAAAATCAAGTGATTTATCACCGCGGAGGGGTGCTGAGGAACGCAAGAGTTTCGAGACCGTTTTTAACCCTCTGCGTTCTTCTACGCACTCTATGGTAGAACATAAGGTCATGACGATCTCGCTGGAAAAAATCGACTGTGTCAGCCAGTACTTGATCTCCTGGTTGAGTCCGCCGGCGTCGAGATCGGTTCGGAGTGAGAGGGGATCAGCAAACGCCGTCCAAACCCTCGAACGCGTCAACAACCACCCGCGATAACGTTTTGCTCTTATCGACCGACGACATCATCGTATCCGCCCGGACGATCCCGACACCACCGACACCACCGACACCGGTTTCATCGCCGATCCCGACATCCATCTGATCGATTATGACTGTGTCCAAAATGTCGCCGTAGCACTCAAGAACGCCTGCGGACGACACATCGTATCCGCACGCCCGCATCAGCTTTCCAGCGGGTCCGCTCACAGGCGCACCGTCGATGATAGGGCTTATCGCAACTACTCTCTTCCTTCGCAGGATCTCCCGCATTCCCTGAAGCTTAATTATCGGACCGATGCTCGTGATCGGATTGCTTGGACCGATCACGACTCGATCATCGCTATTCAAAGCGGCGAGCACCGCATCGGATGGTTTCGCGTCTTCGATTCCGCGGATCTGAACATCGAGTGCATCCGGCTCGCCCTGATGCGTGATCCAGTACTCCTGAAAGTGCATCACCCCGTCAGG
>JAYEFS010000245.1:0-2968 GCA_034658695.1 Methanobacteriota archaeon
CTCTTGTTGTAGTCGTTTTGTCTGTCTGTTTTGTCATTGGTGGCATAGTGTTATCGAAACGTACCGGATTAAAGCTGAAACCGTATCTAATCATCCTTGTGATACTCCTTTCCTATTTGATGTTTGTAACAGGTGTTGCGTACCAGATCTTCGGCGCCCCAGTTTCAGTCATCCTGAACTCAGAGGGGGATAGGTATGCCTGCGAATACATCCATGATTCCGAGGGCTGTGCTGCGAAATGGCTGGCTTTGACTCTCAAAGAAAACTCCCGTGCCAGCGTCAGCGTTACAGATCTCTTCGGAAGCCATCGATTGCTGAGCCAGGGCATAATTCCGCCAGGCAGGATCGATGATTACTCGTTTTCGGGACGCGGGAGGGGACGCGAGTATATTTACTTATACTATACTAACGCGGTCATGGATAAGCTGGTGGTCAACGGCACGATGTGCAACATGAGCGAGTACCGGGGTGCGTTCGTCGGGTACGGCAGAATCTATGACAGTGGCAGTTCGGAAGTATACACAAGATGAAACCAGAATATGAAGATAAATATCTGCATGCTGCTCTGGCTCCGATACGGCGAGAAAACAGAGATATATCCAACTCATGAGATCCTGAGCCACCTGACCCGGTTCGGTCACAGCGTCACATGGATCGTCTCATCCGAGGAGGCTGATGGGATCCAGGAGACCACGTTCAATTGTGCCCGCGTATTTGTAATCCCGTGCATATACGACAAAACTCCCCTCAAAATAATTGATAGGGCGTTGTACGCAATCAGAAGAACGTCTTTTGTCTTAAGCAACTTCAAACATGAGCGATACAACATAATACTTGTGAGAGATGACCTATTCGACGGACTCATCGCGCTCTACATCAAATGGAGGCACAGGGTCCCTTTCGTATTCGAGATGAGTATTCCGGTGGAGCAGTGCCGGGAGACGCGCAAATTCTACTCGAAAAGGCGGAATCTTCAGCGCATAGTCGCAGGAATCGAGGCGCGTCTGATGATGCACATTCTCCATAACGCAGACCTGATTCTCCCGATAAGCCGATGGCTGAAGGACGATCTCGTCAGAAAAGGAGTCGACCGATCGAAGATGACCCCGCTTCCGGAAGGAGTTGACCCGAGGCGGTTCCTTAATAGAGATATGGGCGCGGTCGCGGTAAGGGATAGATATGGTTTAGGCGATTTTAAAATTGTGATATACGTGGGAACGATGAATAAGATGAGGCATCTGGATGTTTTGATTCATGCATTCTCGAGGGTGCGAGCTAGCCGGGGCGATGTGAAACTGCTGATGGTCGGGGACGGAACCGGCAGATCGGATCTCGAAAAACTCGCAGACGAGCTTGGAATCAGAGGCGATGTGGTATTCACAGGATATGTGCATTTCAGGGAGGTTCCGGACTTTATCGCTGCTGCGAATCTTGGCATCTCCGCGGTCCCGCCACTCGACTTTTACAAGGTCAGTTCGCCGATCAAGATGCTTGAATATATGGCAATGGCAAAGCCGGTTGTGGCAAACGGGGAGATACCGGATCAGACGGAGGTTTTAGGGGCGAGCGGAGGCGGGATCCTCGTCCATTTTGATTCCGAATCATTCGCAGATGGGATCACTAAATTACTGGATAATCCGGATCGGGCAGAAGAGATGGGCAGAAGAGGGCGTGATTGGGTGGTAAAAAACAGGTCTTATGATGTGATAGCCAGTGAACTTGAGAACGGGTGTCTTAAAGTCTTGGAAAGGTGATTTTATGGAGTCAAAGTCAAATATGGTTACGTTCTACCACGACATCGAGCAGGATATCGATTCTGACATCGGAGCGGATCCGGAGGAGTGCAGGCGGATCGTAGATGAGTTTTTGAGGCTGGAGGCGCGATACAATATCCCTGCAACGTACAATGTTGTCGGAAAGCTTTTTTTGGAGCAGCCTGATCTGATAGCGTGCATTCGCAATTACGGGCAGGAGGTGGCGTTTCATTCCTACCACCACCGCACCCAGTCTCGGTATTACGCTGAGGAGATCGATTTATGCAAAAAAGCCCCCACCCGTGCCCGTGTGTACGGATACCGGTCACCTCAGTCCCGGTGGAACCAAACAACTATAAAAAATCTCTGGAACAACGGTTTTCTATGGAATGCCGAAGCGGATGAACATGAGGAACCATACTTCATTCACAAAGGACTCGTGCGCCTCCCAATCGCCACGGATGACTGGACTCTTCACACAGGCGAGCTTGATTCCGAAGCCTGGGTTGAGCAGTTCTCTGATCTGCTGAAGACGCGGCGTTATTTCGCTTTTGGCTCCCATGACTGCACCACCAGTTTCGCTCCGAAAGAGCGGCTGGATGTGTGGGAGCGCATCCTGCAGACTGCAACTGAGAGTGACTGCTTCATAGTCAACTTCTCAGTGGCAGCGGATCTCTTCAGACGCGCGAAACTCTCACAATACTACAGCGCTGCTGCCAAAAACTGGAATTGCGACACGAAGAGTCTGTACCGGACGCGGCGGTTTCAGGAGATAATCAGATGCGAAGCGGAGAAGTTAGACCTGCCTGTTGTTGCGGATCTGGGTTCTGGCGGTGGTGTGCTCTCTTTACCTCTGCAGGATATCGCAGAGAAGATTTACTGCGTGGACAACGCCCCCGGAATGATCAGCGATCTTGGCAAGAGCGGTAGCATTGAAGCACGCGCAGGCGAGGTCACCGAGTCCAACCTGCCTGATAACTCCATCGACTTTGTGATCTGCGCTCGCGTAATCGAGTATCTGTTCTGGCATGAGCGCCTTTCTGATGAGATCAAGCGGATCTGCAGACCCGGGGCTACGTATCTCGTGACGTTCCCGGCTTTATGCGAGAAGGTGCCGCAACAGAAAGGACCTGCTCCGGACCGGATACGGCATTACTTCACGCCTGATGAGATTCGGGAGTGGGCGACCCGGTCCGATCCGATCCGCCCACTCC
>JAYEFS010000246.1:0-2953 GCA_034658695.1 Methanobacteriota archaeon
GCCCGCACCACTGGTCGATCTACTCCATATATCGGTCCCGTTATGCCCCATCTTAGCAGCGACGCTGCAACTGGACGTATTTGTTTCATAATCGCAGGTTTCAATGCGAACTATGAAATCCATGATGCCGTCGCCATTCAGATCGTCCACTGGATAAGCAGAAGCATAGCCATCGCCTTCACCGCTCACGGATTCTTCCCACAGGGTCGTCCCGTCAAATCCACTCCTGACAGCAACGCTGCAACTGTAGGTCTCAGCCTCCCAGTCAAAGACAGTTGTCTTAACAAGGAAATCCGTTCCGCCATCACAATCGAGGTCTCCGACAGCCTCTGTGTCAATCCAGCAATAAGTACCATTGACAGACTCGTTCCAGAACTCTTCCCCATCGTATCCTCTGCAGACGTCAACTTCCGAGTGCATCGACGACGACACCATAGACTGGAACCGGGAATCGTACATCTCACGTATCTCATGCCCCGGACTTGCGTTGAACCGGTCGTGCAATCGCTTCTCACTTAAATCCGGACGGCGTGATCTCGGGTGTGTTCTGTCCTCATCGAACACGCTGGCAACTATCTCGTGCCCACGACTTGTGTTGAACCGGTCATATATCCGTTCTACATCCGAATTCGGGCGGTGTAACTCCGGATCTATTCCGTTCTCATCAAATATGTCGGCAGCCCGGCCGTGTGTTTCAGGAGTTGATCCAAAAATGTGATCCGCAACCGATCCGTTTGAATCCATTGCACCATAGAACCAGAACCATGGAAAACTTTCGCCACGGATCATAGCATCATCAAGCCCGTCCCCGTCAAGGTCTTCCACCGGATTTACGCTGATGTACAACTCGTCGCCAAGCTCTCCTACGGACTTGTTCCACAATTCGGTTGCATTGCCTGCAACATCGATGTATGTCCTGGCAAGCGATCTCACATAGAACCATCCTTCCTTTCCGTCGTCTGTTGATGGTCTCACCAGATATTCCGTGCGAACCGGCGACGAGAACGAATAATCGGTCGTGCCACCCACCGTAGAATCCTCAACCGTCTCAACGGTTATATCTCTCGGCGCAACGATCCGTTTCGTGGTTACCACGGGCGAGTCGGTCGCGATGGATGTGATAATTGGAGCATCCACTTCGTACCATGGGATGTTATTGAGCTCACCATCCGGACTTGCGGCAGATACCACGGGTTGCTGGTAACTAACTCCGGGTTGCTGTTCCGGTATTGCCAGCGCGGGATCCCCGAGCAGTGTGAACTCAAAGAGGGTGACCAGATTTATGTCGTCAGTGAAATTATTCTCTGCGACATACGTCGTAATCGCTGTCTTCGTCACATCGCCGAGTGTAACCGCACCGCCGTGATACGCGGCAAAGACATTCGTCAGCATTCCTGCCATGTGCTGTTCCTTTGTTGTGTGCAGATAGCCATTCTCGATATAGAAATCAGGCGAGCCGTAGTTAACCCTTGATCCGCCGATATAAGCTATTCCGGCTGCGTTTGAGAGCAAGACCGCCTCACCGAACGACAACGGAACGCCACTGTCCACAACATTGGTATCGAACGCCCCGTTCATACATGCAATCGATACGACTATCGGCGTCTTTGAGTTTTCCGGAAGCGCCAGCAGGTCCTCAGCACAGATCCTTCCTGCGCCATGCGAATCATCACCATTCTCTGTTGCGATGCACTCACCGTTACCATGGGTTATGCTGTACAGTATCCCGGTCCCTCCTGAATGTGCGGCAAGTAGCTCCTCCACTGTGAACCGTTCGTCAGTCCGGTAAAGCTTTTCGATATTCATGCCGTTGAAGGACTCGTTGTTTATCGCATTGGCGATTATCAGTTCGCCCATGTAATACTCTGTGCCAAATGGCTGCCCGCCAGCAAGCGAGACGTTTTTAAACCAGTCCCAGTCAAGCGTTGCATCCCATGCCGCAATCTTTCTTACGACATGATCCGCTTCTGTTGAGTTGTTCACAGGAATTCGTCCAACCCTGTAATTGGGGACAAGATCAAAATCAGGGGAGCCATAGAAGTAGTCTGTCGGAATCCAGTTGTCGTATGAATAGTAATGCCGGATATAGGCATAATAGCTCGGCGGAAGCAGTCGTGCATTCCCGAGCAGTGTGACATACTCCAGATCAGGATGCGCATCAGAATCGTGCAGGAATGCAATCGTCCTTTTTGCAAGGCTGTAGTTGTACCCCTGAATATTGTCCCACCCCCTCTTTGTTGAATCGTTGTATCCGGAGTATGGTGGATCCGGGGACTCATCATAGTTCTGATAGATCCATGTCGTGTCGATCACTTCGGTTGATGTCCCGTCCCCCTCATGGAATTCCTTGAGGTCTTCTGCCTGCGAATGGAGTTCCGGCGGAGCCAGTATGATATTCCTCGCGGTGATCGGAGTCTCATCAGAGACGGTTTTAACAACTGCGTCCTCTGTATAGTATACCTTAACCTGTGCCTCTGTTATCAGAACCGCCTTCTCTCTCTGAGGATTGTACTGCACCGGATATAGCCTGACAAAGACGTATTTATAGTCCCCATCACATCCGACATCGTACGAAACCGCGTTTCCGGGTAGGTAACTATCGAGCGCGTATACCTGCTCATCCGGAACTCTCGTGATTTCTGTCTTCTGTTTCATCCCCGACTTGATCATCCACGCGAGTGGCTCTGCGGTCGGGGCGATCTTCAGCATACCTTCAATCTCTTTGCAGCTCCCGCTCACCACTTTTACATCAACCACCCTCGCATTTTTCGGGAGTTTTACAGTAAAAGTCTCCATCGGAAGCGCGGGCTCGCCCGCTTTTGTATATGGTTCGAGGTCGTCTACTTTTACGTAGACGTACTCGTCCTTATCGATGATATCACAATTTGCTACACTGAATGAGATCGTCTCTGCGCTGTATGGCAGTGACGCTTCCTCCATGTCGGTAACACCA
>JAYEFS010000247.1:0-2949 GCA_034658695.1 Methanobacteriota archaeon
TTCCTACCGTTACTTCTACGAAGACGGATATGGCAAGGAGTACAGCATCTTCAACCTCAGGAATGTAAAAGAATTCTCTGAGCCAACCAAACAGATGCTCATGCTTGCCAACCTTCTAACACTGTACAAGCAGAAATTCATTTTTGACAATTCCGCAACCGAGATCGCACCATATAAAATCGAGGATCCGCTCTGGATATTCGTTGGAAGCAAAGTCCAAGGCAAAAAGAACCAATCCGACATCCTCGTGGTTGTCAGGTTCCTCGACCGCGTACTCAGGGACGAAAGTTGGGCGGTCAACGACATCGCCAAAATCCTTGATGGGGCTTCCGGACTGGAAGACGAAAACGGACGCGATCTCTTCTCGCCCACATATCTCGAACAGCGGTTGAGCCATCTCCGGGAAAACGGCTTCCAACCAGAAGGCGTCTACAAAGACATTCTCAAGCGAATCTTCCATAGCGAACGCTCCGCGCCTCTTCACCTCACCGATATCAAGAATGCCGCCGGTGAGATTGCGCTCCGCTGCGGTTCGGGCGAATTTTTCGGCGTCATCGACATCGGAGACGATAAGGAATTCCTGAAATACGTCGGCGCTGCGGAGACGGACATCCACATCGAGCCTCCGGACGACATCAGCAATTCGCTCTTCAACTCCATCAACCAGAAGAACTCCGACGTGAACGTGCTCATCGGAGCCAAGAAATTCATTGAAGGGTGGAACTCCTGGAGAGTTTCCAACATCGGTCTTCTCAACATCGGAAAGAGCGAAGGAAATCAAATTATCCCGCTTTTTGGCAGAGGCGTCCGGCTGCGTGGTAAACACAACTCGCTTAAACGAAGTAACGCGATGCCCAATGAAAGCCCGCCCGCAAACTTGCCCACTCTTGAGAAACTGAACATCTTTGGCGTCGAAGCAAACTATACTTCACACCGCCACAACTTGAGCTTTTTCAAATCTCCGAAACCGTACTGTAAGCAAGGTGCTGAGTCCTTGTTTGTGGGTTGTATCAGTTTGGTTCAACCAATAAAAAAATCGCAGTTTATGCCGGTGCTGAGTATAATTCATACCCGCAGTTGCGGTGGCGGTCTATGAAACCCACATAGAGCCGGCAGATACCAGAAGCAAGCTACCAGCTACGGAAATACCATATATGTGTTTAATTGTAGTAATGATCCGCTGAACACATCACAGCGTTATACTACGAATGAAGCGAAAATATGAAGAAGGATGGCGTATATGGATGCTGGTGCTATGAGTAAAACTGTAATATTTGAAGAGAAATATGGCGACAGGATAGAAGGTTTCTCTACAACAGAAAATATTGATAGCTTTATAGAAAATAAAATTGATAGAAAACTACGAGTCATCAAACTTGAAGATTATGACGTTGTATCCAGTGGGGGTAGTATATTTAAGCTACAAAAGTACGATATAGGTCGTATGTTTGACGAGACGATAAAACCATAGGTGGATAACTGATTTTATGGATGTAGATTGTGTTTTTGGGTTTTATCGAACTGAATTTGTACCCGTGCATTCCGATTTGGTTGTATGTATTGGCGACAAACCTCAGCAGTACAGACAGAACCAACATCCACAACCCTCATGACCTCATCCACTCAACCCGCTCACTCAACCGCCACCGCGTTCGCACCAGGTCACATCACAGGCTTTTTCGTGATCTGCGAGGATGAGGACCCCGCACGAATGGGCTCGCTTGGCTGCGGATTGACGCTTTCTTCAGGCGTCACCACCCATGTTGAGGTGGGCGGCTCAGATGATCCGCCGTGCCCGACATGCCGGACATGCCCAACTGTGGAATCGGTAGTCTCCAGACTGGCGACGCCACCATGCTCGATTCACAGCAGATCCGCAATTCCGATCGGCGCCGGCTTCGGCGCGAGCGGCGCAGGTGCGCTCAGCGCGGCATTTGCACTTAATTACGCATTTTCACTCAATCTGACAACAGATCAACTGATCGAGGTTGCACACATCGCAGAAGTTGAGAACAGAACAGGACTCGGGGATGTTGTGGCGCAGTCGCTTGGAGGTGTCGTAATCAGGCACACGCCCGGCGCTTCAGGGAGACTGAACCGGATACCGGCGGATGGGCGTAAGGTCTTCTGGGTAGTCTTCGATAAGATCTCAACAAAGGAAGTGCTGAACGATCCGGGTGCTGCGGAGCGAATCAACGCAACCGGGATCAAATCGCTGCGAGAATTACTGAAAAATCCGATGATTGAGAATTTTATGCTCCAGTCAAAGCGCTTTGCAGTCGGAACGGGACTGATGAGCGACTCAGTCTCTGATGCGGTGGATGCGGTCGAGGCTGCGGGCGGGATGGCATCACAGGTAATGCTCGGCGATTCAGTCTTCGCAATCGATTGCTCAGGTGCGGGTGGTTGTGTGGGTGATGGTGTGGGTGATGGTGTGGGTGATGCAACCGATGCGATCGAGGCTGCACTCTCTGAGTTTGGCAGCGTGGGAAAGAGCAGAATTGATTTTAAGGGCGCGAGGTTGATCTGAATGTCTGATGATCCAACTGACATTCCGCACGTACATGTTAATCCCCTATCACTTTTACTGATAGCGGTTTTAGCTATCTAAAAAATATTATACTTATACCGTAACTTAGATTCCGCAGACACATCCCAAACATTTTAACCCACCCCACCTATTTAACCAGTAATATCCTTTGAGGGGATGATTAGCTGCGCGAGATAACAACTACATCACTTGCACACCTTGGACTTGTTGCCGGAATATTCGATGAACTTGATATTGCTGGTACAATAGATTCTGCCATACCAAAAAATCGGGCACTGCCTGGAAATCCAGTGATTTTCGTAATGATCAGTTGGATGTACAACAACGCAAAAGACGTGAAGACTGAGATTGACAACACCCTTCGCGTCTCTGCGCCTTTGCGCCCTTGCGTTAAATTG